>JAJUJY010000183.1 GCA_029265085.1 Chloroflexota bacterium | reverse complement strand
TCTTTGGAAAATCTTTCAGCCGGAAAATCCAGGCATTTAAAAATGGGGAAACACTCCAAAACACCGAGATAACCCACATCGAATATGTTTTAGTATCACCGGATTACCCAGACTACCGGTTGTCAGGTTTTCAAACCATATCCGACCAAAAAGGCTGGCGATTACTGGAAAACATTCAGCCATAATCATTGGGATATGGATTGATCCGGCATGTTCCTATAAGCTAGTATTTTAAAACTTTCTACCCAAAATCGACTATGCGCATTTAACCTGGCTCTCCAATTGACACAAATACCAAACGGCTTATAGTAATAATTGAAACAGGAGGTTTTAATATGAAACAAACCTCTCTTGACCTGCTTGCCTGTCCCCAATGCCGTCAAAGTCTGGATTATTTTTCAGGTGTCGATTCGGCAACCCAAACGGGGGCACTTAACTGCCCATCCTGCCAAAAAACATTTCACGTCCGGAACGGCATCCCACACTTTATTGAAGCAGAAAAGCTGACCGGCTTAAATCGCCGTTTTGCCCGCATGTATGACTTGTCAGCCTGGGGCTACCGCTTATTTTCAAAAGGTGCCTTTGCTCTCATTGGGATGAAAGAAGAAGACGGCCGCCGGGAAATTACTGACCGCCTTGATCCACACGGCGGAAAAGTATTAGAGGTATCCATCGGCCCGGGTGTAAACCTGCCGTACCTCATAAACCGGCCAGATATTGGTGAAATCTTCGGCCTGGATATTTCCTTTGGACAGCTCAACCAATGCCAACATTACTGCAACCGCAAAGGCTGGGAAATTGAGTTGTTCCTGGGCAATGCGGAACAGTTGCCATTTAAAGATGAAAGCTTTTCGGGCGTATTCCATATTGGCGGGATCAATTTCTTCAATGATAAAAAAGCAGCCATCGAAGAAATGATCCGCGTAGCAAAGCCAGGCACCAAGATTTTAATTGCCGATGAAACCGAAAGAGGTGCAAAAGGATATGAAAAAACCATACCCGGCTTCAAAGAGTCGTTTGCCAAAAAGAGAAATCCTATCACACCGCCTATCGAGCTGATCCCAACCACAATGCTTGATATTCATTTATTGGATATCTGGAAGGGCTGGTTTTATTGCATTGAATTTCAGAAACCATAGAAGAGGTTCCCGTGTTCTCTCCAGTCAGGCTTCAACCGATCCAAATTTTTCTTTTAGTTGTTGCGCCGGCTCTTGCCATTCTTTTAGCACTGCTGGGCATCGCAACCATTCCTACTAATCCTCTTGGCTGGTTTCTGTTTTTCACCGGAGTTGTTTACTCAGCTGGAATAGTGATCACAACATATATCCGAAGAATAAAATTTTGGGAACAAACATTATCCGGAATAACAACCCATGAAGAATCCGGGGATCGGTCATTTTGGTACCTTACCGCGGCTTTAGCCGTCATTTTTTACCTGTCACCATTGGAATATTGGATATCCAGCGGATATCTCCCCCACTTCAACGGCATGGAATACCTTGGTTTAGCACTGGTGATTTGCGGAAGCGGATTATTTATTTGGGCTCGGCGATCATTAGGTGGTAATTATTCTGGACATGTTTCAGTAAAACAAGATCAGGTGCTGGTTCAAAATGGACCTTATCGTTTTATTCGTCATCCTGCATATGCCGGTTATTTCTTGATTGCCCTTGGTCTCTGCATTGAATATTTCAGCTTAAGCGGCCTGGCTTGTTTAATGCTCATACTTATCCCAGTGATTGCCTATCGAATCCGGGTGGAAGAAGCAATTTTGGACAATCACTTTGGGCTGGTTTGGCGAGAATACAAAAACCGGATACCAGCCATTCTCCCATGCGCACGAAAAAGAGGTGGTCGATGAGTCTACATGATCTACAAGGCGTTGCCCGTACATTGCTGGTACCGCTGGCCTGCCGCGCCATCGAATCCATCAGATCAGATGCAATCCTGCACGACCCGCGCGCCGTTGAAGTGTACAACGCTCTGCAAGGTTCTCCTGATTTTTTGCTCGGCATGGGCAAAGCGGATATATTTGTGACCGCCATGCGTGTCCGCCAGTTTGATAGGTTTGCCAAAGCCTTTCTCATCCGGCATTCAGGAGGGTTGATTGTGGACCTGGGCTGCGGCCTGGATACTCGTTTTGATCGATTAGATGATGGGCTGCTCTACTGGTTGGGACTTGACCTGCCAGAAGTGATCCATCTGCGCCGCGATATTTTACCCGATACGGAACGGTGTAAAACCATTTCAAGCTCGATGTTTGACCCTTCCTGGTTGGAAGTAGTTGAGCGGCATAAAAAACCGGTCATATTTCTGGCTGAAGGTGTGTTTCCTTATTTCAGCACCATGCAAGTCAAGCCATTGCTGCTGGAAATGGCAGCCCGTTTTCCCCAAGGAGAACTGGTTTTCGATGCCGCCGCTCCTTTCATTAACAGGCATCACAACCGCACCAGCACCGTACTAAAGGAATTGGGGATCCAGGTGTTATGGGATGCTAAGAATCCTCAAGAGCTAGAAACCTGGGGGCTCAAACTGCTTGACCATTGGTATTACTTTGATGAATATGAACCTCGCTTACGCGCCTTTAGCTGGATGCGTTTTATACCTTTTATGTCAAAAGCAACCGGAATTTTCCACTACCGGTTGAGAAAGTGAAGGTTTATCAATGGATCCATCTACTTATTACCTGGATCACAAAGCAAGCACGTTGAAAGAATTTCGCCAGATCTTAAAAACAGCCCACCCTGTGTTGGTAGAAAGCCTTGGCAGTGAGCAAACCCAACAATTAACCGCTGAGGCACGCCAGGAATTTGAAAGTCTGATTCCACAACTTCCATATATTGGCGGCAAACGACCCTTTACTGACTTTATCATCTTCACCGGAATGCTCCTGGCAATGTACCGCACAAGCAAAGCCCACGGAAAATCTGTGGAAGAAACCGGTCTTATGATTTTCAAGATTGGAAAAATTGTTGTACACTCAACACCAGCCTTTCTGCTGCGTCTGTTTTCACCGTTGAATTTTTCAAAAAGATCGCTGGAAAAGCTAAAGAAAGCGGCTGAAAAATCCCATACGCGTACCTATGCTGAAGATTATGTGTACAATTTCGTTCCTGGAGATGGAAAAACGTTTGATTTCGGTGTGGATTACCTTGAATGTGCTTCTTGTAAATTCCTGGCCAAACAAGGTGCGTCCGAAATAGCCCCCTATTTATGTCCAATGGATATCCATTACAGCAACGTGCTTGGCTGGGGATTGATGCGCACGCAAACGCTGGCCGAAGGTGCAGATAAATGCGATTTCCGCTTTAAAAAAGGAGGTCCAACGCGCGTTGCCGTCCCAGCAGCCTTACAACCGCTATTCAGAGAAGACGAACTTTCCTTCTTTATCTAGTAATCAATTTCTGGAAGTTATTGATTACAATCTCCCAAATCCCACACCCAAAGTGAGCAGGTGTCTTTTTAATTAAATAAACTAGCAGTTATTTTATCTTCTGGATCGGTGGAAATCACCCAGAAATATTTGGGGAAATTATTCATTCATAGCAGAAGCTTTCTGATGCAATCTAATTGCTAATCTTATTTATCATAGGCACAAGCAAAACCCACTATGTCACCCCCCCTAACACATGTATGATTCAAGGAACACCTTCTTTTTTAACCAAATAGGATTATCACTAAAGATAGTATTCTCATTAAATATGATATATGATCAGATGATGATTGACTAAAAATTTTAGGATAAATTTTATCCGGTGTAGTTCTCTTCTCGCGGTAGAATCAAACAAATACGGCAAGCTCATCCCATTTTTATCGATAGCCATTATTGATAGCAAGGAAGTCCCATCCCATGAAAGTAGATTTTCACGTCCACACCAAAGAACGCTCTATCTGCGCAAAGGTCGATGAAGAATATCAGATTCGCGGCGCGATAGCCGCCGGATTAGACGGAATAGCCTTTACAGACCACAACAAGTTATTATCGAAAGATCATCTGGCTTTCTTAAACCAGAAATATGCTCCTTTTAAAATCTTTACCGGTATTGAGGTTGTTGCAAATCAAGAAGATTGGCTGGTCATCGGCGTACATGATACACGGCTGGAAAAAGCAACCTGGAATTATGCCGATTTGTGGAAACTGGTTCGAAGTTTAGGCGGCTATCTCATCCTGGCACATCCTTTTCGTTACGCGTCCATCATTCATGTTGACCTGGCAGCGTACCCGCCAGACGGGATTGAGATCGCTTCTTACAACACGCCAGTCGATATGCACAATAAAATCTTGCAGCAAGCCAAGCAGTTCAATTTAAAACCCTTAACGAACTCGGATGCACATTACCCCAACCAAATCGGGACATATGCCAACCTGCTCCCGACTTTTGCAGAAAATGACGAGCAATTGTTAAAGGTTTTGAACAATGGCTTCCATTCTGAACCGAATCGATTCACACCTTTATCCAGCCTGCCTTCAAAATAATTAATCAAGTACATCGTTTAATGATTAGGATAGCTATAACCAGCGAAAATTTACCCATCAATTGTGGCTGTACGGACAATGAAAGGCGTTATAATTTATTCCTACTTGCCTTACAGCACCAATATATCCTGAATTTGGATATGGTAATTGCTGTTTTCAGATGCTGGCTTTCGCCTGCTATCGGTTAAATTCAGCAGGAATCCCAACCCATCTCAATTGAAGCCGCAAAGGGTAACAAGTTGTTATGGACTCGTCCTTTGTTCAAAACCGGGGAGTCAATTTATTTCCTTTTCAACGCATCCAGGACCTGATCCGCCCTGGTCTTTCGTCAAAATTAACCTTGCTCTGCGCTCCCGCCGGATATGGCAAAACCTCTACCCTACAAATAGCGCTTCATCCGCTGCAGCACCAGGTTGTATGGATTCACTTAAATGAACAGGATAATATTCCCCACCACCTGGTGAATAAATTAAAGAAAGCTTTTGATCTGCCTGCCCCAAGCCAGGATCAATCCAATCATCCGTTAGAAAATTTTTTTAAGGCGCTGATGTTAAGCCGGGAAACCGGTCAAAAACCTTTGTTCCTGGTATTGGATGATTATCAGGTCATAAAATCGAAAGCAATTCATGTTGAACTGTTCAACTTAATCTTAAGTGCCCCGGATACGATTCATATTTTTATCGCCACCCGTTCCATGCCGCCGTTTCCATTATCAAAATTAAGGCTGCAGGGCGATTTGGTCGAGTTATACTACGACCAATTGGCTTTAAAACCAGATGAAATCCGGTCTCTATTAAAACACAAGACCGGAAAAGAATTCTCGCAAGATATTCTTCAGACAATCTGGCAAAAAACCGAAGGGTGGCTGGCCATGATTTGCCTGATCGCCAGCAATCCAGCCATTGAGAATGAATTTTCCAAATTTATATACCAACTGAACGGAACTTCACCCGCCATTTATAGTTATATCGAAGATGAGATCTATAACCAGCTATCTCCATCACGGCGAGAAATTCTGCTTAAAACATCCCTCGTCGAAGAATTTACCTCTGGGTTATGTGAAGCGGTTGCTGAACGACAAGATACATTTGAAATATTGAATGACCTTTCACGGACGCACGGCTTGCTAAAAAAAATTCCTGACGGATATTCTTTTCACCCCCTTCTTCTTGATTTTTGCCGCCACAAACTACTCGCTGAACGCCCAGGGCAAATCAATCCGATTCACCAGAAAGCTGCCATATGGCTGGAACAAGAAAATCAACCATCCCGAGCACTTAAGCACTGGTTGGAAATTGGCAATTATCCCAAAGCAGTCGGTATTATCCAACAAATAGGTTGGGAAACCCTGCAAAAAAGCGGCTATGAAAATGTTCTGAAATGGTGCGGCCGTCTAGAAAAATCACCTGACGGCCTGCCGCCAGAATTATCTGAGATCAAAGGATTTGCCTTACTGCAAAAAGGGGATATTGATCAGGCACAGGTTGTTTTTAATGAGCTTTCCACCATCCAGGGAATGTTGGCCTCCGTCATGATTGCCCGCTACCAGGGACGCTATGAAACAGTGCAGCAAATTGCCCAGGAAGCACTGGCCCAGCTTCCCGGTTCAGAATTAATACTCCGCAGCCAAATTGCCATTCAGCTTGGGCTGAGCAACCTCTACTTGAGGCAGGTTGCCAGAGCAGAACAGGCCTTCAGCCAGGCTTTATATTTTGCGGAGCAGGCCAGCCATATCAACTTAATTTGCATTGCTACAACGCTGCTTTCTGCTATTTTTACCAACCGCGGTCAAAACGATCGATCCATTGCCATGCTGAAACGCGCCCTGGCGTTAGGCGGGACTGCCCCGTCCGAAGCGTCGGTTAGCACCCAAATCCGGTTAGCCCAAATTGAGCTGGAAATGGGCAATCTTCAGTCTGCTACCCATTATGTCGAAACCGGCTTGAAGCATGGTGAGGGAGTAGCTTCTACCGATATTTTGGCCTACGGGAATATCATCCTTGGCAGAATTGCCCGGCTGCAAATGAACTATCTGAAAGCAACTGAGCTGCACCAAACCGCAGCACGATTAGCTCACAAAGGCGGCTTCTTTTGGGAAACGAATTTATCAGAATGGATGCTGCTGCATCTGGCACTGGATGAATTCTCAGTGATAAAAGCCTGGGCGACTCAAAAGAACCTCTCCCCTGAGATTGCGGAATCTACCAGTGATGATTGTTACCTGGTCTTCGCGCGCTATTTACTGCGCACAGGGGAATATGAAGCAGCCATTACCACCTTGCAAAATATCCTTAGCCACGGCCGGAAAAACCAATGGGGATTTGTCGATTTGGCGATTTTGCCGTGGCTGGCAGCGGCTTATTTGTTAGCAAACGATCCACAAAATGCGAATGCCGTATTTCTAGAAAGCCTCCAAATCTCTGCTCCGCAAGGATATTGCCAGGCATACCTGGAAGCCTATCAAGACTTTCCCGAGACTATAAACGGATTAATTAACCAGGCACAACGAACCGGCACTGAAACTGAACACCTCAAAAAGTTATCTTCTGTGTTTCAAAAAACGCCCTCGGCAGTTGATAAACAAAAATCCGCGATGGTGCAAAAAGGTTCGGCTGCCGCAAATCAAATTGAACTGCGCTTATTTGGCGGTTTGAGAGCCTATCAAGGCGGGGTTGAATTAGCAGCAAATGGCTGGCGAACAGAAAAAGCTCGCAGCCTGTTGGCATATTTTGCTGTCCATTATGACCATCCCGTCTCGCTGGAAGATATTTTGGAAGCGCTATGGCCGGACCGGTCTCCCGCGGAAACCCGCAAACTTTTCCACACCAATTATTATTTTCTCAAGAAAACTTTACTCAGTGGGAACGAAGATCTGGAACTATTTCGATTTCGCGCCGGGAAATACGCACTAAACCTGCGCTACTTCTGGATTGACCTGATGGAGTTTGATCAATCGTATTCCGCAAAAAACGAACCAGCTGCCTATCAAAAAGCATTGGAATTGGTTAATGGTCCCTGCTTGATGGGAATTGATGATAATTGGGCGATTGACGTTCAAAACCAATATGAACGAAAAACTCTTGAGCTCCATATTGCGCTGGCAAAACACTTTGCCAGTACAGGGGAAACAACCCAAGCAATCCAGCAGGCCACCAAGGCCTTACAGAGTGATCCGCTCCGTGAAGATTTGGTTCGCTTATTAATCGGCTGGCATGGCACATCTGGAGATCTTGCCGCAGCAATAGCGGTTTTTGAGTCCTACCGTAATCATCTTAAAACCGAATTGAACATAGAGCCAGAACAAGAAACCATTCTCCTCGCCAACCGGTTCCGCCTATCTAGGTAATTTTTACATCTCGATTAAACAATCCACAAAGCCCGATCTTATCATTGGACGCGGGTTGTTGATTCTTTGTTTAATC
>JAJUJY010000097.1 GCA_029265085.1 Chloroflexota bacterium | reverse complement strand
GGCGGTGCGCTGCTTCGCCGGTTGTGCCTGTACCAAAGAAAGGATCCAATACCACGTCGCCCGAGTTACTGGAGGCCATCAAAATACGGTAAAGGAGAGAGAGCGGTTTTTGGGTGGAATGCGCCCGCGCCCCATTCACCCGCAGTCGTTCGCGGCCGATACAGGTTGGCAAATGCCAGTCAGAGCGCATCTGCAAATCATCATTGAGCGCCTTCATGGCATGGTGATTAAACGTGTAACGTGCGCCGCGCTCTTTTTGCGCCCAAATCAACGTTTCATGCGAGTTGGTGAAACGTACCCCGCGGAAATTGGGCATTGGATTGGTCTTGACCCACACAACATTGTTTAAGATCCAATAGCCCAGGTTTTGTAAGATGTATCCTACACGAAAGATATTGTGATATGTGCCAATCACCCATAAAGTGCCGGTTGGTTTTAAGACACGCTGGCAGGCACTCAGCCAGGCTTCGGTAAAGACATCATAACTTTCAAAATCTTGAAATTGATCCCAGGGATCATTGACCCCGTTCACCCGGGTCAGGTTTGGCCGCCAGAGATCATTGCGCAGCTGCAGATTGTAAGGCGGGTCAGCGAAGATCAAATCGACCGATTCCGGCGGAAATCCCGCAAGGACATCCGTACAGTTCCCCTCAATAACCTGGTCCAGCGGGAGAATGGGTTGGCTCATGGGTTTATTTTACACGAATAATCTCAGAACAGAAAATCAGGAAAGACAATGTTTTTTAGAAACCATCAGCAAACGCAAAAACAAAATGCGGCTGACTTTACAGCAGCCGCATTGTCATTTGAGGTAAAGAAAAATTGTTTAGATATTTCCTGTTAGATGCAAATCCCGAAATTCCTCCTCCAAAATTGACATCATCACAAAATCGGAGTAGCGGTGGTTGTAGAAATAGCCATCCCGTTGAATCCCTTCACGCTGAAACCCAACCTGTTCATAAAATTTCAGTGCGCGCTGGTTAAATCCAACCACACCAATTGAAACACGGTGGAAGTTCAACGCGCCAAAGGCATAATCCATCAACAAGATGATTGCCTCACGCCCGTAGCCCTTCCCCCAGGCAGATTTCTCACCAATAATGATGCTCAAATCGGTAGTGCGCCAGGCCGGGAACATGCGCAGCAAGCCGCACTCGCCAATCACCTGCCCGGTTTCCTTTACCACAATCATAAACCAGACCCGCGCGCTGTCTTCCATTACCCGGTTGTACCAGGCCTCGATATTAACTTCGGTGCTTGGTGTAGTTTCACCAATCAACGGGCGAATTTCCGGGTCGTTATACCACTGGCAAATCAGCGGCAAATCAGCTTTGGTCAATGGGCGTAAAGCCACAGTTTTACCAATCAAATACGCATTGGGAATGTTAATAGCCATAATGATTCTTTCTCAAGAATTGTTCGATGGTGAAAAATACTGTTTAAAGATCTTCAACTCGCCCGTAAAATACAGCACAGCAACCACAACGACCATCGCCAATGAAGTCATGATATTGGCAACAAATTGATTTTGAACGACGAGCAGCATTCCTAACCCGGCGGAAGCATTATTCATCACAATATGCGCAAAGGATGCAATCCAGATACTGCGTGTTTTGGTGTATGCATAAGCCAGGTAAGTGAACGTGCAGATTGAGCCAAGCGCCATGACGGGCAGCAGCACAGCCAGTTGCAAGGGATCTACAGGTTGCGGATTGAGCAGCATCAGCGGCAGGTGCCAGCCAAACCAAATTAATCCACCGACCAGGAAGGCTGCCCAGTGTTTAATCGCATACAGGCGCGGGAACATCAAGCCCCGCCAGCCAAATTCTTCGCCAAAACCGGTCACCAATCCAGGCAGAATATTAAACAAGGTCAGATCACCCACAAAGTAAAGCCACATCATCATCTGCGGGGTCATTCCTTGAGGCAGCCCTTCGGTCATGCTTTGCCCGGCCATTGCAAACTGCTTCTCAAGCATTGCCAGGAAGGATTGACCGCTGAAATCCCACCGCCCTGCACCTGTGATCCAATAAGCAAAAAAGTATAATGCTACAATCGCCAGGCTAAAGAGATAAAATCGCAGCCAGTCTTTTGCGCGCCCAAGACGCAGGTTTGCATCGCTAAATTTGCGCGGATCAAAAAACAGGCGGGTGATGAGCGCCGCGATCGCGGGTGTGAGCATATAAGCCTGCGCCAGGTATGGACCGTACTGCCCGGCCATCTTCATTCCAACCACATACCCTGCACTGAGCAAGGTTACTATGATAAGAAAAGCAATTAAAGATTTGTTTCTCATGGGTACAGATTCCTCCCACTAACGCCATAAAATCTGATCAAACCAAAAAGTTGTATTCCGGTTTGATCATATCTTTAATTACCCCTGGTTTTCCCTATCCCATCAGGTCAATTTTGCTCGACCAATGGACAGGATATTAATTGGCAAAATGGTCAGGCTTTAGCAATCACAGCCAGCATCTGATTGTGGATTGCCGGTGTGGCAGCCAGAACAGCATACGGGGCATGGAAGAAATCCGCACTCCCTGCCATATCACTGACTTTTGCCCCGGCTTCCAGAGCAATCAGTGCTCCGGCAGCGCAATCCCAGGGCTGCAAGCGCGTTTCCCAAAAACCGTCCAGGCGGCCGCAGGCCACATAACACAAATCAAGCGCCGCAGACCCTAAACGGCGCACTCCCTGCGAGCACAGCGAAAAACGGTTGTGATATTCCAGGTTATTTTCCACGCTGTTCATATTATATGGAAAGCCCGTGCACAAGAGCGCGTCAATCAGCTGCTGCGTTTCCGATACCTGAATTGGTTTTCCATTCAAAAAAGCGCCGCCGCCGCGTTCTGCCCAAAAGCACTCATCCATCATGGGATCGTAAACCACCCCGATTTGCATACCCTGCTCATTTGCAAAAGCGAGGGAGACAGAAAACAAGGGCAGACCGTGGGCATAATTAATGGTGCCGTCCAATGGATCAATATACCAGCGCTGGATATGCTGCCCGTTTACAGCACCGCTCTCTTCACTGACAATGGAATGATCGGGATAACGTTCCAGGATCGTTTCAATCAAGTATTTCTCAGATAATTTGTCCTTATCCGTTACAAGGTCGGTTGGACCTTTATGGTGAATCTGGTGCTTGCTGTTCAAACCTTCACGCAAAATCTTTCCGGCATGGCGAGCCAGAGTGATGACCTCTTCTACTGTAGGCTTCATTTGAAAAATAACTTTCTTGGATGCATTGATTTTTTGAACGAAAAAATTTTATTTTTTATAAACCAATCCGAATGCCGGTAAGACAGGCAAAGAAAGACCAGCCAAAAATACAATTGCTGATCAGATGGTATTGGCTGCCAAAAACCAGCTTATGGGCACAATCCGGGCTGGGGTGTGTAGGTTGGCAGCGGGACCACGACTGGCACCTCAGCGCGTAACGAATCCACAAAAGTGCCAGATGGGACATCAAAGTAATATTCTATACCGGAATCATTTTGCAGGGTCAGGCGGGAACGGTCCGACGCGGTAATGCGCAGCAGACCGGATTGAGCCGGAGCCAGGACGACTCCGCCGCCGGGTGCATTTTCATAACTAACCACAACCAGACCCTGTTCCGGGTTCTCGATCTGTGATCCGGCATATACCTGCACCCAAACACCGTTTACCTGATCCTGCCAGGCATTGGTGATCTGGTAGGCACTCAAATGCGGGGGTGGAAAAAGATCATTTAAAACACCCACCAGCCGTTTGCCTTCGCTGGCAGCGCTGATCCGGTTCTGCGCAGCACACAGATCGGCGGCTTTGGTTGGAGCAGCCGCCCGGTTGAGCGCGCGCGCCTTATCCACCGCCTGCAACTGGTTTATCTTTTCCTGCAAAAAGGCCTGCTGTGTTGGATCGCTTACCGCAGCCTTTGTGCGTTCAAATTCTGCGGCCTTTTGCGCCGTGTAAGACATCGGATTGGCCTGCAAAGGACGGTTGTTGGCAAATATCAAATACGCACCGATGCCCAGCAAGGCTATCAGTTCAATCAATATCAGTGGACCCCAGTTAAATTTATTTTTCATACGGTTTAATACGGGCAAGTTGCCGATTGATAGCGAATATCAGTCACCCACCGCAGCACAGGTTGGGCAGTATCCGGCCAGGCAGCCAGGGCCTGGTACAACTGCGTCCAGCCTTCTGTGGGGGTATTATCCAGGTTGTAGGCCGGGTTGGAGTAGGTGCAGCCGCCGCACTGCTGGCAGGCCTGATATTCCGTCATTGGCCCGGCAAAATCCATGCGCAGGCCTTTATAGGTCTTGGCATACTGGCTGATGGCGCGCCATTGCAAAGCAAGGTAACCATCTTTGCGATAAATTTCAGGCAGCGGCCAGGCAGGCGCAACGCCCCAGGAAACATACCAGATATGCTCCTGCGTCCAGGGTTGAGCGGTGTTGCCGTACACCCAGGAGGGACTGACAGTGATTGGGCAGCCAACACATGCGCCAAAATTGAAGTAACCGTACGTTCCCTGGTCAGCAGAATCAAAACCATCCACCCAACCGCGTGTTACCGTGGGCGATTTCCAATTCAGGCCAGTGGACCATTCAATATCATTGGCACCAGCCACCCAGATCTGGCTGGCATAGCCCCTATCCATTAACCAGGTGCCGATCCGGCCAACCATTTCCGCCCACAGTCGCCCCTGGTTGGTATAGACGTTCTTCAGGTTGGCGTCATCGGAATAGCCGGAATTCATATTGCCAAAATTATTTGTACCGACCGCGACAAAAATTGTCGATTCGTTATCCGTGGCGCTGCAATCCCAATAACCCTGCATGTAATTCTTCGTTGCAGCCTCGATCTGGCTCATGCTTAAGAAGACATGGGTCGCCACGGTCAAACTGCCGTTAACACCGTTTTCAATCCAACCCTGGCCAAAAACCAGCACCAGCAGCGAATCCTGTTTGCCCGGGGTATCTTTATCCAAGGTGCCTTTATTGCAGCCCATCTGGTACATCCGCGCAGCCTCATCCGTCTGGATGTAATAACTGGTCGCAGAAAGGGGTGCGGGCGCGTTCAAGTTGACCGTGGGCGTAACCGTTGGCAGCCCAGGCAGCGGCGTATAGGTTTTGGTGGGAATTGGGGTCAGCGTTGGTGTTGCGCTGGGCGCATTGATAATAATTGGAAAATAGAAGAGGAACGGTGTCGGGGTGGCGGTTAACAGCGGCGCCGCAGCTACCTGGATCGGCCCTGCCTGCGCCCAGCCAATCAGGGCAAAGACCAGCACCGCCAATAATGCACACAAACCACCCAATAAATTCTGTTTCATAATCTTCATCATCCCAAATTTGGGAGGAAATTGCAAGGTGTCAGAGATGAATAGTTACTCACGCAACGAATTGGATCATTTTCCGTATATCGATTATCTAGTATAGCGTATTCTCCGGAAATTGGGAGAATATATGCCTATTTTGAACATGCTATAATCCTGGTAAGCAGTCAACCTAACAAAACAGGGTTTCTATGACCAGAGCACCATTTCAAGTATTGGTATATCCTTACCGCCAGACCGGGCAAAACCAGTGGGAATTTGCAATTTTTAAACGTGCCGATGAAGGTTTCTGGCAGGCTATTGCCGGCGGCGGCGAAGGCAATGAAACCCCGCTGCAGGCAGCCAGACGCGAAGCCTTTGAGGAGGCAGGTATTCTTCCTACTGCAGAATTTATGTGCCTAGACACGATTGAATCGATTCCAGTCACTGGGTTTGCAGAAAGTCCAGCCTGGGGCGAACAAATTTATGTGATTCCACAGCACTGTTTTGGCGTACACTTAATAAGTCCGGAGCTTACACTCTCCGAAGAACACAGCGAATACGCCTGGCTGGGTTACGAACAAGCCCGCCAATGCATCCGTTTTGATGGAAATAAGACGGCCTTATGGGAACTGCACCAGCGCCTGAAAGGCCAGGGGCCGCGAGGATAAATCAATGGAAATATCTCCCGCATCTTCATTAACCTGTACCCAATGCGGCGGTGAACTGCATCCCGACGAAGGACAATTATTTATTACCTGTCCTTACTGCAGCAGCACCGTGTATCTGGATAAGTCCAAAGTTGTTTTTCACTGGTCGCTCAACCCGACCCTGAATGAAGCGCAAGCCGCCGGAGCACTGGCACGCTGGATGTCCGGCAGCCAGACCGTGAAAGACCTGGATAAAAAATCCCGGGTGATCAGCCAGACGTTCCAATATTTCCCGCTCTGGTACTTTAAGACCGGCGGGAACGGCAGCCAGGAAAAGATCCAGCTCCAGCCCGCCGCAGCAACCTCGGTAACCGAGCTGGCTCACCTGGCATTACCCGCCGGAGACTTGCAGCGGTACGATTCGGCATTAAATGCGCAGGCAGTGGATCCAACCGTGCCGCTGGACGCCGCCAGAGAGTGGCTGCAGCAAGCCCGGCCAGGGATCGAAACCCGCGAAAGTGCACTGGTACACATTCCTATCTATATTTTCAAATACACCTACCGCAACGAGACCTTTACCGCTGTGGTTGAGGCTGCCACCGGGACGGTACTGGCCAACCTGTACCCGGCCAAGGCAGAAGCACCTTACCTGGTTGCGGCTGGAATTACGGCAGCGGTTTACTTATGCGTGGCACTGGTTGCCGCGATTGGCGCATTAAACGGTGATGACGGCGGTGGTTTATTCGCTGGAATCGCGATTCTGGTTGGATTGGCAGCCGCGCCGTTCTTAATGGCGATGGCCGCCTGGGTGGCATCAAAAATATGAGCGAAAAAGAAGCCCTGCAAGGTTTAGCCTGCCCGCGCTGCGGTGGGATGGTGACCATTCCCGAAGGACGCGCAATTGTGATTTGCCCGTACTGCGAACAGCGCTCGGTGGTCAGCGGTGAGCGCGGTGTACGCCGCTACCAGGTGCCGCAGCGGGTGGACCGTGAAAAAGCTTTAGAAGCCTATCAAAATTTCCTTAAAGGGAACATGGCAATTGCCCGCGGCGTTGCCCGCCAGGCAGAATTAACCGAGGCAATCCTGGTTCATCTGCCTTTCTGGGCGGCCTGGGGACGCGGATTGGCCTGGGCTTTTGGCGAAAAACGGGTTGGCAGCGGCGAACATAAACGGTACGAGCCGCGCGAAATCCGCGTGGTTGAAGAAATGAGCTGGAACGGTGCCGCCTGCGATGTGGGCGAATTTGGCGTGACGCAAATCAACCTGGCTGGCCGTCCTTTAGAACCGTTTAAACCAGACGACCTGCACCGTTCCGGCCTGGTTTTTGAACCGGTTGGCTCCAGTGAAGAAGCCCTGGAAACTGCCAAACGCGATTTTTACTCCCGCGTGCTGAATAAATCGCAGTTAGACCGCCAGTCTCAATTATTTGTGCGCATGATCCGTCCGCTGCTTGGGCTGGTCTATTACCCCCTATGGGTGATGCGCTACCAGTATCACCAGCGTTCTTTCCAGGTGGTGGTTGACGGCTTCAACGGTGAAGTGCTTTACGGCAAAGCGCCCGGAAATGCCCTTTACCGCGCCGCAGTCCTGGTTGGCGGCATGGGCGGAGGCTCCCTGCTGACGGTGACGCTGCCCGTATTGATTGTGGCCAATTCGAACGGTGACGAGGCGCTCGGCATTGCTGCGGCCAGTTTTGCAGCAGGAGCGGGATTGATGTATTTCTCCTGGCGTAAATACCGCTATGGTGAACATTACGAATACCGCCGGTATAAAAGCCGCCAGGAATCCGTGATCAATATACCGGATTCGGCGCAGCAAGTATTTGAAATCGTCCGTAGTCTGGAGAAGTTCCGATGAGCCAAACCATCCAGTTAATCCCCATGCTGTGTATTCGCTGCCAGGCTCCGCTGCCCGCCCAGCCAGATGAAGTCGCCTGGGCATGCCCAACCTGCGGACAGGGCATGCAGCTCTCTGATGAAACCGGCCTGACCGGGCTGGACATTCATTATTCCGCCGGGATCAAGCCAAACACAACCGGAAAACCCTTCTGGGTGACCCAGGGTACAGCCCAACTCACCCGCAAGACCTTCCGCGGCAACCAGACCCAGGAGATGATCGCATTCTGGCAGCAGCCGCGCATTTTTTACGTACCTGCTTTCAATATGCCTTTAGACCAGGTAATTCAAACCGGTGTGCAGTTTCTGCGCCAGCCGATTCCGCTTCAACCGGGCAGCCCGGCACCCTTTTTACCCGTGACGGTTTTACCGGCGGATGTGCGTCCGCTGGCCGAGTTTATCCTGATCGAAATTGAGGCCGACCGCAAAGACCTGCTGCGTGAACTGCAATTTGATTTGCAGCTCAGCATTCCGCAGTTGTGGATTTTTCCCTAAAGCGGATTAATCCAAACGCTGCTCGCAAGTGGAGCGGTAGCCGCAGCGAGCACAGCGGGCCGGAATTTGATGCGAGCGCGCCTGTTCTTTTTTGCGTCCCTGCTCCTGCATTTCCTCCAAAAGCAGGCGCAGTTGATGTTCCGCCTCGCGGGTGTACTCCACCGTGAAAGAGCGGTTGCGGTAGCGAATAATACCGTATGGCGGGCGCACCCCGGTAGTCTGTTCCACCAGCAGGCAGTAAGCCATTAACTGGTACACATGCCCCTCGTGCGGCTCCGGTGGTGCCCAACCGCTTTTGACCTCCACCGGAATGGTCTTGCCGTTTTCTGTCACCAGGTAATCCGGTTTGCCGGTCAGCCCGGTTTCCGTGTCAAAGAGCGGCTTTTCCGGCGCGCCCATTGGCTTGGGATCGGCATATAATACCCGGCCAGCAGGCAGGCCGCTTTCCCGCTGGCGCGCACTGCCCCGCCAGAGCAAAAAAAGCGCGGCGAGCAGGACAAAGAGAGCAGCAATCAGCAGGACCATGTTTGTCTAACCCAATAACCAGATGGTCAGGCCAACCGCAGCCAGAATCAAGGCAGCTAACAAAAGCAGCCAGCCCACCCCCTGCATCAGCCGTGCGTAAAGCACGCCGCGGCCGTGTTTGCGGTGAAACTGGCTGCCGTTTTCTAATTCAGCCTGATTTTCAGAAACGATCCCCTGCTGCTGGTACCACCAGGCCCGGCGGCAGTAGAGGTATGAGCCCAGATCAGAGGCCCGGATAACCCGCATCCGTGTCCCCTGCTTCCGGCAAACGCGCCGCAAAGCGATCCAGCGCCTGCTGGAGACGTTCTTCGCGCAAACTGATGGTCATATCCCCGCGGGTGCGCTCGATAATACCGCGCGCAAGGTCGGTCTGGCGGCGCAGCCCATTGGTCAGCGCATCGGGATAATCCACCGTGACCAGCAGGTTATAAATCTCATCCATCCAGCCCAGCAGCCGTTCCGCCTCTTCGGAATAGCCCTGGCGCAAAATATCCAGGCAGCGCCGGCGCAGTTCGCCAACCGTCTCGGCTAACCCATTGAGGTAGGTGGCATAATCCACCTCCAGGTCTTCCGGCATGGGCAGCGGCTGGTTTTCGATAATTGCGCAGGTCAGGTTGGCTTCAGCGTACTCTTTCAGTGCGTCCTGGGTGTAGCCAGCATAAAACAACTGCGGGTAACCTGCCAGCATGGTCTTTAATGAAACGGCCAGGGTCTTTGCCTCCGCCAGATTCTGGTGGGCTTCCTCCACCTCGCTGCGGTGGATGGCGCGGATGGTGTGAGCAGAAAAGCGGGTCAACTGGCGCGCCTGTACCAAAGCCTGGTCGCGCGCCTGGTTTAAGGCGTCAAAAATTTCGCGGACGTTTACAGCAAGCTGATTAATATCTTCCATTGTTTCAACCAATACTATTCTTCTTTGGGCGGCTCAGGCGGGTGGACATTGCGAAACAAGTCGCTCGCCAATCCCGGATCACCGCGCGGGAGGGTAATTTCGCCAAACATGGCTTCGTAACGCGCCAGGTTCTCACCCAGCGCACGGTAAAACAACTTGGCCCCCACCGGCGACATAATCAGGCGGGCAAGCACTTTGGCTGCCGCCTGTCCCGGCAAGATTTGGGCAAAATCAAAGACCAGTTCAGCCGGCGTGTGGCTGATGCGCGCCAGATTACTATAGACAGCCTGTAAATCCGGCGGCAAATCCATATTTAAAGGCGGAACCGGCGGTTGAGGTTTTGGCTGGTTCATGGGTACATTCCCGGTTTAGAACGGGATATCGTCACCCAGGTCGGCTTCACCGCCTTCCATTTCCGTCATCTCGCCTTCACCTTCGCCGCGGCTGGAAAGGAAGCGCACGGTAGAAGCCGTCACTTCAAATGAAGCGCTGGGGGTGCCGTCCTGGCGATTCCAGATGCGCGGACCGCCGGAAGAGGGATCCGGCCGCAGGGTGCCTTCAATTAACACTTTGCTGCCCTTGCGGAGATAATTGTTGCAGGTCTCGGCCAGTTTACCCCAGGCCGATACCCGGAACCAGATGGTTTCTTTCACTTTTTGTCCGTTCGAGGCAGTGTACTGGCGGCTGGATGCTACAGAAAAACTGGTCACTGCCTGGCCGTTCGGGGTGTAACGCATTTCGGGGTCGCGGCCCACGTTACCTGCGATGATGATGGTATGGAACATACGGTCTCCTCGTGGTCATACAAGATAAAAAACATACTTTTTATAATTGTACACGAGATTCAAAGATCGGCTGCGGATTGGGGAATGGAAAAATACGCCGGGCCTTTCCAACCATGAAGAACTGCCCGTATAATCGATTCTAAGAAAGAAGAGGGAATCCGATGATTCAAGCTCCTACGTTCGAGTTGATGCTGCTTTACAGCATAGCCGGATTGCTATCGACTGGGTTGGCCGTGCCGCTGATCCTGCGCAAAGTCAAGCTGAATGGCTGGTACGGCTTCCGCACGCCCAAAACAATGCGCGATGAGCGAACCTGGTATGCGGCCAATGCTTTCACAGGAAAGTTATTGCTTATGTGGGGGCTGGTGGTCACCTTTGCGTCTATCGTATTGTTTTTTGTCCCGGCTATTCGCGCGGATGTGAATCTATATTCATCTCTGGTGACTGGCGTTGTGTTTGCCGGAATCTTTGTGATGGTGGGGGCAAGTTTTTGGTATTTAAGGAAGTTATAGAAGGGTTGTTCCCTCTTCGCCGGAAATAAAAAAATAAGCATTCAGCTATGTTAATTCACTTCAACCAGCATCATTTACTGGCCTGCATTGTCATCCTGGGTCTTTTCTTGCTCATGCAATGGCAGCAAAAGCGCAGTATTTCAAAGCTGCTATTTACCGCGCTCTTTGGTATCTACCTGTTAGCAGCCATCCAAACCGTGATTTTTCCTTTTGCAATCAACCTGAATATCCCCAGCGATGTTTTTATTCCCAGTATTAATTTCATGCCGTTTTATTTTGGCACTTGCCATGTTCCGGATTCTTGCATTCGGGGCGCTATAGAAAATATTTTGCTTACTGTTCCATTGGGTTTTGGAATCAATTTCTTGGTATACCTCAAGCCCCAAAAAATCGGCTGGTTGGCAATAGGGGGTGGTATAGGATTCGAGGCTGTACAATTGGCAATTTCCTTGATCTTTAAAAGTAGTTTCCGCGCTGTGGATATCAACGACGCAATTTTAAACGGCCTTGGAGTCTGTGCTGGATATGGCATCTTTAGAATTTTCGCCTGGATATATCTCAAGGCAGTTGCTCATTTCGATTTCCTGAGAAAAGGAATCTTGAAAGTTGTGTTTGAGATTGTTAACCAAGCCAAAGTTAATGATTCCTAATTGCCCCACCCTGCCCTCCCCAAATTCTGCGAATTTAGGGAGGGTTGGGGAGGCTTCCAGGCGCTTTCAGTTCTTCATAATCAATTTAATATGTATTTCCATCCTTCATCACGTTTATTTCATCACCAAACGGCAATGTTTTGAAGCATTAATCCAAAAAACAGGCGTATCCTAATTCCCTCTCCAAATTCGCAGAATTTGGGGAGGGTTAGGGAGGGGCCAGGGGATTTTCAAATGCGGCAAAAACGATCACAACCCAAAACCATACATCGGGCTAATGAATTGCGTAAAGAACTCACTCCTGCTGAAGCCCTGCTGTGGTCAAAGCTGCGAAATCATCAAATCTGCGGGGTGGGATTCCGGCGGCAGCATGCCATCGGGCCATACATCGTTGATTTTTGTGCCCCCAGCCAAAAATTAATCATTGAACTGGACGGCAGTCAACATCTGGAAGCTGTTGATTACGACACGCAGCGCACTGCATATCTAGTCGAACGCGGCTACCGTGTGTTACGCTTCTGGAATCATGAGATGACGCACCAATTGAATCAAGTGCTAGAAGTGATTTATCAGGCAGTCGAGACTTAATTACCCCGCCCTGCCGGAGGGGCCTCCTACGGCAGCAGCGTCTCTTCGACAAACTTACGAGCGGTCGGCTCGTCAATAATCAAATCCTTGATCCATTTGCCGTTCAATGCGCCTTGCAGCCCTTTCAGCTTGGCCTTGCCGCAAATGACGCACACGCCGTGCTTCTTTTGAAACAACTCCAGGTTAGGACCGCTGGCGCGTTCGTTGAGCGGAATTCCGTGAAACGTCCCATCCGCACGGTAAAAAATGGTGGCAATATCGCCCACCACATTGGCAGCCTTCAACTCGGTATAATCGCGCTGTTTGAGATATTCACCACTGTGCACCTTGCTGGGAATACCGCCGTCCACCGCACCGATGCTGTGCAGCAAAATATCCGCCTGCGACTGCAAATCCAGGATGCGCTTGATGCTGCCCTCCTCCCACATTGCCCGGCGGGTAGCCGCCCGGTCAAAAAAGGCCGGTACCGGAAAGAGCTGCGGGCTGGACTGGAAGTTCTGCGCAAAACGCATAATGATCTCACTGGCATACTCGATCCCCATCGTCTGCACATTACCCGATCCGTTGAGCTGCACCACCTGCGAGCGGTAGGTAGCCTTGGGATGCAGGTAGCGCGAGATGGCGCTGGTGGTCGTGCCCCAGGCCACCCCCAGGATCATATTCGAGCTAAACAGCGTGTTTAAGTAGCTGGCGGCATACTGCGCCACGCGTTCCAGCCGGTCCACCTCGTTAATCGCCTCGGTCATCGGCACTACATGCGCGCGCAGCAAACCAAATTCCTGCTGGATGCGAATTTCCAGCTGGTGCGGGTGCTCCTTGGGATCGTGAATGTGAATATCCACCAGGCCCTCGCGCTTGGCAAAACTCAGCAGCCGCGAGACAGTGGAACGCGAAACATTGATCTCCTGGGCAATTTCCTGGGTGGTCATATCATGGTAGTAATACATCTTCGCCACCCGGATGGCATCATCGTAACGGTCCGAATCGCTCACGGCAAACCTCCAACAGCCCTTTTCTCGCTGCACAAATGCAGCATGGAATGGGGGATAATTTTCAAAAAATTCTACCCTCATCTGCAACAACGTGCAACCTTTATTCACGTTCGTGCAAAATCATCTATAATGGATTTGACATCTATCCTCTTTTTGCCACCAGGAACATCCCTATGAAAGATTACGATGTGATTATTATTGGAGCAGGCATTGTCGGCAGTATGACGGCCAGGTTTCTGTCCCGTTACCAGCTGCGCATCCTGCTGATTGACCGGGAATCCGATATCGGTACGGGGGCAACTTCCGCCAATTCCGCCATTGTCCACGCCGGATATGACCCCAAACCCGGCACGCTGAAAGCAGAAATGAATGTGCTCGGCAATCCCATGTGGGACGCACTCTCCGGCGAACTGGGCTTTGAATTTGACCGCCGCGGCGATTATGTTGTCGCTGTCACACCGGAAGAACTGCGCGAGCTGGACCGCTTGCTGGAACAGGGCCGCCGCAACGGTGTGCCGGGTATGCACATCATCTCTGCGGATGAAATGCGCGCCCGCGAACCAAACATTAACCCCGCCGTAACCGGGGCACTCTGGGCGCCCACCGGCGGTATTTGCGATCCCTTCATGGCCACTGTGGCCGCTGCCGAAAACGCAGTGCAAAACGGGGTGGACGTGCTGCTGGACACCTGCTTTGAAGACTTCATCATCGAATCTGGGCGCATCGTGGGCATCCGCACCAACCGCGGACTGTTCGGCTGCCGCTGGGTAGTCAATGCGGCCGGCCTCTTTGCCGACGAAGTCATGCACAAAGCCGGCCTGCGCCCCGAATTTAAGATCACCCCCCGGCGCGGTGAGTATGCCGTACTCGACCGCGGTGAAATTCAGATCAATAACGTGCTCTTCCCCGTCCCCTCAGAAAAGGGCAAGGGCATCCTGGTGACGGCCACCACCCACGGCAACGCGCTGGTTGGGCCAAACTCCGAATTTATTGGCGACAAAGACGACCACGCCGTAACCCCCGGCGGTATGCAGCAGATCTGGGACGGCGCGCGCAAGCTGATCCCCAGCCTGAAACCCGCCCACACCATCGCCGTATTTGCCGGTCTGCGCGCCTGCGGTAACGCCCCCAGCCTCAAGCCGGGCGTGAATGATGCCCATGACTTCATCATCGAAACCCCCACCAGCCCGCGCGGACTGGTCAACCTGGGCGGGATTGAATCCCCCGGCCTGACCTCCGCTCCGGCCATTGCCCAGCGCGTGGTGGAATTGATCCAGGATGCCGGTGAGCGCCTGGCCGAAAAACACGACTGGAACCCCATCCGCCCGCCGCGGCCGCACTTCCGCAAACTGACCCGTGAAGACCAGATCAAACTGATCCAGGCTGATCCGCGCTACGGCAAAATCATCTGCCGCTGCGAACTGGTCACCGAAGGCGAAATTGTCGCCGAAATCAACGCCCCCATCCCCGCCACCAATTACGATGCGATCAAACGGCGCACCTGGCTGGGTACCGGCCGCTGCTTAGGCTCCTTTGACCTGCCCCGGGTAGTCGATATTCTTGCCCGTGAATTGGGCCTGCCGCAAGAGGCCGTCACCAAGAAAGGCCCCGGTTCTGAATTTCTGGTGCGGCATACCAAAGCCGTGGAGGTGAGCCATGATTAAGGAACGCTATGACGTTGTGATCATTGGGGCTGGCCCCGGCGGATTGGCGGCTGCCATTGCTGCCCGCCGCGCCGGTGCAGATGATGTGCTGGTGATCGAACGCGACCAGGAATTGGGCGGCATTTTACAGCAGTGCATCCACAACGGCTTTGGGCTGGAAACCTTCAAAGAGGACCTGCCCGGCCCCGCCTACGCCCAGCGGTTTATTAATGAAGCCCTCGCCGAAGGCGTGGAAGTGATGACCAACACGATGGTGCTGGATATCACCCCGCAGCGGCGCATCTTCGCCACCGGCGCTGGCGGCAACTTTGTGGATATCACCGCGCGCGCCATCGTCCTTTCAATGGGCTGCCGCGAACGCACCCGCGCCCAGGTGCGCCTGCCCGGTCCCCGCCCGGCCGGTGTATATACCGCCGGAACCGCGCAGCGCTGGGTCAACATGGAAGGCTACATGCCCGGCAAGCAGTTTGCCATCCTCGGCTCCGGCGATATCGGCATGATTATGGCCCGCCGCCTGACCCTGGAAGGCGCAAAAGTGGAAGGGGTGCTGGAAGTGATGCCCTTCCTGACCGGCCTGACCCGCAATTACGTGCAGTGCCTGCTCGACTTTGACATTCCCCTGCACGTCAGCCACACCGTCAACCGCATCATCGGCAACAAGCGCGTGGAGGCCATCGAATCGGTGCAGGTGGACGAGCGCTGGACGCCCATCCCCGGCACAGAGAAGGTCATTCCCTGCGATGCGCTGCTGCTCTCGGTCGGTTTGATCCCGGAAAACGAACTTTCCAAAAAAGCCGGTGTGATCATCGACCCGATTACCGGCGGCCCATTTGTGGACGATCATTACGAAACCAACGTGCGCGGTATCTTTGCTGCCGGCAACGTGGTGCATGTGTATGACCTGGTGGACTGGGTTTCGCTGGCAGGCAAACAGGCCGGAGAAAGCGCCGCCCGCTTTGCCATCCAGGAACGCCGCCGTGAAAACCGCCGCGTGCCGCTGGTGCCCGGCGAGAACGTGCGCTACGTGGTGCCGCAAACCCTCGACCGCGAAAGCCTGGCCGATTCCGATGTGCAGATCCAACTGCGCGTGCGCCAGCCGATTGAAAGCCCGGTCTGGGTGGAAGTGCGCCACCGCGGCAACCTGATCGCCCGCAAGTCTGAACTGTATGCCCGCCCCGGCGAGATCATCACCGCGGAAATCCCCAGCCAGGCGTACGACGAGGTCCAGACCGCCGAGGATTTGACCATCGCAATTGTGAAACGGTAGGAGGTAGCTGTGACTGAGAAGATTAATTTACTGTGCATCACCTGCCCCAAAGGCTGCTCCTTAGAGATCACCCGCGAGGGCGAATCCATTGTGCAAATTCGCCCCGGCTGCAAGCGCGGACACGAATACGCCCGCCGCGAGCTGGTGGACCCGCGCCGCATGGTGGCCACCACCGTC
>JAJUJY010000049.1 GCA_029265085.1 Chloroflexota bacterium | reverse complement strand
TACATGATCCGCATTGCTGGCCAATATACCATTGGGTACGGCCAGTTGAAAAGCTTGCGTGATATTGGGGTTGAAATTGGCGACGGGATGAAATTAAAAGTGGTTGATGCCGCCAAGCTGGAAGGTGCCTTGTCCGGTGACTATGAAAATGTTAAGTCGCTGTTTGATAATGTCATGACCGAATTGAATACCAAGTTAGAACGGTTCAACAGCACCAAAGGCTATGTCTCCCAGGCAATTATCGCCAATGATAGCGAGACAGAGAGCTTAAAAAACCAGATCAACACGATAAACGTGCGTCTGGATGCCCGCCAGGAGGCATTAATTGCACAATATGCTGAAGCTCAGGCTCAGCTTGATTTATTGCTCAACCAACAAAAGCAATTTGGGGCATTTTATGGAACGTATTCATGATGAGTACTTCAATGCCCCGGTAAGAACCTTACCCCATGCAAGGAGGCAGGGAGGTGAACGATGAACGAATTAAATCTTTCTCCCATTAGTCGAATAGAATCCAATGCCAACCTGCCCGAGGTGAAGTTGGCCCATTCGGCCGCGGCTGGGCAGGAGCCTATGCCTCAACCTGCCCAAACGAAACCGGTTCAAGAAAAGCCGGTTGAACAGCCTGCACCGAAACCAGCAAAATCCGGGCCAGATGTGTTCCTTCGATTCCAGGTGAATCAAGAAACCAAAAAGGTGACGGTTTATGTGGTGGACCGCGCTACACGTGAAATTGTGCGCACGATTCCGCCTGATGAAATTAATAAACTTAAGGCTGGCGATTTACTGGAACTGCTGGCTTAAACCTTTTACGGAAAATTTACTTTTAGCCCCTCAAGTTTTACCAGTTTCCGTCGAGAATACTTTATAGAACGAAACGAAAGCTCAGGAGAAAAAAACATGTACCAAGCAGCATATCGCAATCAAGAATATCGCCAGCAAGATGTGATGGGAGCCAGCCCGATTCGTTTGGTCATTATGGCTTATGATCTGGCCATTCGCTCTTGCGAACAAAAAGATTTTGAAAAAGCAACCAAAGCGATCAGCGTGCTGCGAGATGCGTTGAATTTTGATTACCCCGAAGTGTCTGCTGGTCTTTTCCGGCTGTATCAATGGTGTCTGGATAGCATTCGCAAGGGTGATTACGCTTCCGCGATCCACACGTTGAGCGAACTGCGCGATGCCTGGAAGACGACTGAACAGCGCATGACTGGCCGTCCAGTGGCTGCCTCCGCCGCCTATATGGGAAGTGCCAGCCAGATGGCTTAGTTTTTGCAGATTTTTTATTGAGTTTGCTGATTTTTTACAGGTTGCAGGGTTTTTGATACGCCGCATTCAGGGGGAAAAGGCGTAATTTATTTCTTCTTCACACGATTTTTATTTTAACTTCACAGCGCCTTTACTGTATCTGCTCCTCGGATATGCTAATCTGTCAACAGCATAGAAGAGGAGCAGTTTATGAGTTTCTGGGATTCAATGCGTATTGGTGCATCAGGTTTACTCGCGCAGCGCCTGCGTCTGGATGTGATTTCGAACAATATCGCGAACTCGCAGACCACGCGCACTGCCGAAGGCGGCCCATACCGCCGCAAGGATGTAGTCTTTACGCCAGATGGGAACCAACCGTTTTTACCGTCTTTTATTGCTGCACGGCGGGGTGATTTACAGGTTTCTGAAGGCGGCGTAAAGGTTTCTGAGATTATCACAGATCCGGAACAAGGCCCGCAGGTGTATGATCCCACGCATCCCGATGCAGACGAAAACGGTTATGTGACGTATCCCAACGTGAATCCCGTTGTGGAAATGACCAATATGCTTTCTGCAACACGCTCCTATGAAGCCAACCTGGCGGTGATCGAAGCCGTCAAACGCATGGCCATCAAAGCACTGGATATCGGACGGTAATTATGCAGATTGATCGTATTTCACCCTTATCCGTAAATGGTGTTCAAAATCTCAGCCAGGCTCAAAAACCGGCTTCCGCAGGGTTGGAACAGGTTGGCGAATCGTTCGGACAAATACTCTCCGGGCTGAGCCAGTCCGAAATGAATGCGGACAACCTGGTTCAACAGCTTTCGCTGGGAGAAAATGTGGATCTGCACCAGGTCATGATCGGCATTGAAGAAAATGATGTGAATTTTCGCGTCGCGATGGCAATTCGCGACCGGTTGGTAGATGCGTATCGCGAAGTAATGCGAATGCAAATCTAGTCCCGGCGGGGAGGCTGAGGATATGTTAGCGCCATTACAGAAACAATTTAATGTTTTTTGGGAAAAACAATCGAAATCTCAACGCATAATCCTGATCACCTTGATCCTGGCAGCGGCGGTTTTGATTCCCGTCCTTGTTTCCTGGGCGAATACTCCAAGCTATTCTGTGGCTTACAGCGGTTTGTCCGAAACCGATGCGTCACAAATTGTCCAGAAAATGGATGAGGCTGGAGTTACGTACCGCCTGCGCGACAGTGGAACCATCCTGGTGGAATCTGACCAGGTGTACGAGGTTCGCTTGAAAATGGCTCGGGATGGTCTACCTCAGTCCAGCACAGTTGGTTACGAATTGTTTGACGGCAACACCCTGGGAATGACAGAGTTCACCCAGCGCGTCAATTATCAACGGGCATTAGAAGGTGAATTAGAGCGCACCATCGGCAGTATTGATGCAGTCCAGGCGGTGCGGGTACACGTTGTCACCCCCGAAAAATCCCTCCTGGCAAGTGATCAGGCTCCCACAACGGCCTCGATCACCGTGCAAGAAAAACCAGGGCAGGCCCTGGATGCTGCCCAGGTGCGGGCTATGACGCATTTGGTGGCCAGTAGTGTGGAAGGCCTTTCCCCGGAAAATGTGGTGGTGGTGGACAGCAACGGAAATATGTTGGCTGGCGGCGCAGGCAATTCGATGGATGCTTCGGTTGCCCAAAGCGATACCCAGCGGGCAGCAGAAGTTGCCGCTGCAGCAGAAATCCGCAAGCGCGTACAGGCGATGTTAGACAGTGTTTTGGGCCCAAACAAGTCTATCGTGCAGGCTTCGGTGGCAATGGACTGGACCCAGCGCGAGGTTACCTCGAATATTATTGCGCCAACCCCGATTGTTTCTAGCGAGCAGCATATTACCGAAAGTTACACAACCGATGGCTCGACCATTGGCGGCGTTCCGGGGGCAGAAAGCAATCTGCCGACCCCGCTGCCGTTGACCGAAGGTGAAAATGGCGGGGTAATCTACCAGCGCACGGAAAACACGGTCAATTATGAAGTCAGCCAGACACAATCTCATGAAGTGATTGCTCCGGGACAGATCAGCCGGGTTTCCCTCTCGGTCATGGTGGACGGGATTACCGACCCAGACCAGCTGGCAACCATTAAAGCGGGTGTCGCGGCGGCGGCTGGTATTGACGAAACACGCGGTGACATGATTGTGGTCGAGCCGTTTACTTTTGATCGAACGTATTATGAAAATCAGCAGGCCGAGATGTCGCGTGCCCAGCAGACAGATCTCTACTTCCAAATTGGGATGGGTGTGGCGGCTGCGCTCCTGCTTTTGGTCCTGTTCATCTATTTTGGGCGCTTGATCCGCAATATGCGGCGCGCTTCTCAGGAAGCCTGGACACCCATATTGAAGCCGGTCAGCGAGATGGCTGCCTTGCAGCCCGCCGCAGTTGGGCCTTCCTATGCTCAATTTGAGAGCAAACCTCAAACGGAGATGATTGGCCCGGGACCGAAAGCTGCCCCCATGAAAGAAGAAGAACATGTTGCGGTGGAATTAACCTCCCGGTATTCTGCAAACAATACCCCTGAAGACGATCAGCGTGCGAAAGTTATTCAGCGCCTGGCTGAAGAAAGTCCCGCCACTGTGGCTGAAATCATCCAAATCTGGTTGAGCGAGGATGAGAGGAATCATGGCTGAGTCAACATCAATGCGAGTGACCGGAATTGATAAAGCATCTGCGCTGTTGCTGGGCTTGGGCGTCGATGTGTCCTCGAAGGTGCTGCAATACCTGAGTGAAGGCGAAATTGAACGGGTGCTGCTGGCTTTGGGGCGCACTGGCCCGGTCTCACCGGATATCCGGCGGATCGCGCTGATGGAAGCCCAGGAATTTAGTCTGGCGGATTCCTCAATGCGCGGCGGCGGTGTGGAATACAGCCGGCAGTTACTCTCCCGGGCGGTTGGACCCCGGCGCGGTGCCGAAATTTTAGAGCGTATTTCAGTTCACCAACAATTATCGTCTTTTGAAATGCTGCGAAACGCTAACCCGCAAGAAGTGGCTGCGCTGCTGCAGGAAGAAATGCCACAAACAATTGCGCTGGTGCTTTCATACCTGGAAGCCAAAGTGGCCGCCGATATTTTGACCAGCATGCCCAAAGACTTGCAGATTGAAGTGACCTTACGGTTGGCTGTGATGGATCGCGTTTCGCCGCAGGTGGTGCAGTTGGTGGAACGCAACTTGAAAAATAAATTATCCAGCGTGATCAGTGAAGCCGATTTCCGCGCCACGGGTGGTGTGGCCTTTTTGGTCAAGATGCTTAACCAGGTGGATCGCGGTGTGCAAAAAACGATCTTTGAAGCGCTTGAAACCACCAACCCGAAGCTGGTTGAAGAAATCCGCGCCAATATGTTTACCTTTGATGACTTGATCAAATTGGATGATCGGGCAATTCAGCGGGTGCTGCGTGACATCAGCAAAGCGGATATGGCTCTTGCCTTAAAAGCAGCGCCGGAACGTTTGAAAGAAAAAGTGTTTGGCAATCTTTCAGAGCGTGCGCGAGAAAACCTTAAAGAAGAAATCGAAATTCTCGGCCCACAGTTGGCTAAGAATGTTTACGCTGCGCAGCGCAAGATTGTGGATGCGGTTCGTGTGCTGGAAGAATCCGGTGAGATTGTGATCGGTGGAGGCGGTGATTATGAAGTCATCCTCTAAACTGATTAATTCGCAACGCCCTGCCCAGGTGCTTGGCTGGAGTCCGGAAGAATTTGTCACGGTTCCGCCGCAAATCCTGGAAGAGCAGAGGCAAGAAATATTGGCGATCTTTCAAGCCCTGACCGGGCCGCGTGTGCAGCCGCGTACAGGATTGCGCCGGAATGGCCCTGAGACACAGGGAATTGCAGCCTGGCAGCCGGCTGAAGTCGATTGGACTCCGCCGTTCACAGTGGAAGATTGGAGCTTTGCGAACGGGCAGGAAGAGCAACCGCTAGCCGCTCAACAGGCACTGGACCAGGCACAGCTTAAGCGCATTGAAGAAGAAGCCGGGCAAATCCTGGAACAGGCTCGTTTACAGGCTGAGGAGATTATTTTACAGGCTCAGCAAACAGCGGATGATACGTATGCCCAGGCACAAGATGAAATTAACCACGCCAAAGAGCAGGGCTACCATGAAGGGTGGTCCTCCGCCCAGGCGGAAGCAGACGGCGCTTTGCGCGCTGCCTACGAATTGATCCAACAGGTGAACCTGTGGCGGGCAGAACTGTTTGCCCAGAGTCAGAACATGATTGTGGAAGTGGTTCAGGATATTGCCCGGGCGATGTTTGGCGAGGGTGTTCGCCTGGAAGAACAGGCCCTGGAATTGAACCTCAACCGCGTGATGGAAAGTGCAAAATCGTTGGGCGATTTGTTGATTTATTTGAATCCCCGTGATGCCTCAGTGCTGGATTCGTCCTGGAGAAATTACCAGAGTCAATTAACTGGCAATAAAGTCCAAATCGTTCCTTCTGAAGGCATTATGCCGGGCGGGTGTTTTGTGCAGGGCCGCCTCGGGACAGTGGACGCCCGTGTTGAAACCAAGCTGCAAGCAATCCTTGATTCATTTCAGAATGACGAATTGATTACCGGAAGTGAAGCATGATGGATATGAATCTCCCTGATCTCAGCCAATACCGCAAAGCCATTGCACGGGTTAACCCAGTGAAAGTTTCCGGCCGGGTTGTCCAGGTGGTGGGTTTGACGATCGAGGTGGTTGGATTGAACTGCCAGATCGGGGAAGTCTGCCAGATCCAAACCAGTAAGTCGCATTTGCAGGCAGAAGTAATTGGATTTCGGGATGACCGGATGCTGCTGATGCCTTTAGGCAGCATGGACGGCATTCAGCCGGACAGCATGGTTTATCCGGTTTCGCATGTTTTGCGCGCTCCGGTTGGAATGGGGCTGCTTGGCCGGGTTATTGACGGCCTCGGACAGCCCATTGATGGCAAAGGACCGCTTGTGGTGCAGGATTGGGTTCCGACCAACCGCCAGGCACCGCATCCGCTGCAGCGGCCGCCGATTGTGGACCCGTTGGTGACGGGGGTACGCGTGATTGATGGCATGCTTACCTGCGGTAAAGGCCAGCGTATGGGTATTTTTGCCGGTTCTGGCGTGGGGAAAAGCACGCTGTTAGGCGCAATTGCCCGTAATTCGCGCAGCGATATCTCGGTGATTGCATTAATCGGTGAACGAGGCCGTGAGGTGCGCGAATTTTTGGAACGCGACTTAGGACCGGACGGCCTGGCGCGCTCGGTGGTGGTGGTTTCTACGTCAGACCAGCCTGCCCTGGTGCGCTTAAAAGCGGCCACGGTTGCGATGACTATTGCGGAATTTTTCCGTGATTGCAACATGGATGTGACGTTTCAGATGGACTCGGTGACTCGGTACGCAATGGCACAGCGGGAGATCGGGCTGTCGATTGGTGAGCCGCCTGCCAGCAAGGGTTATACCCCTTCTGTTTTTGCGATGCTGCCGCGTCTTTTGGAGCGTGCAGGCCGTAATGAGCACGGCTCAATTACCGGCTTCTTTACCGTTTTGGTGGAAGGGGATGACTTTAACGAGCCAATTTGTGATGCGGTTCGCGGTATTTTGGACGGCCACATCATTCTCAGCCGCGCTTTGGCCGCGCGCAATCATTATCCGGCTATTGATGTACTTAACAGTGTCAGCCGTGTGATGCCTGCGCTAACCAATCGCCACCACCTGTCACTGGCAGCCAGTGCGCGCAAGCACCTGGCGACGTATGAAAAGGCGCGGGACCTGATCAATATCGGCGCGTATGTCTTGGGGTCTGATCCGGATATTGATGCGGCATTGAAAGTAATGCCCGGGTTAACCGGTTATTTGCAGCAAGGCCGTGAAGAAGTCACACCTTTTGAAGAGAATTTGCAATTATTGGAAAGTGTTACTGTTCGTTAGTTGATTACTGGAATGAAGGTCTGGAAGGAGTTTACTGATGCCACCAAATTTTTCACTACAAAATGTTCTTGATATTCGCCACAGTAAAGTGGAAGCCCTGGAAATTGAGCTGGGAAAATTAATGGCTGAATTGATGAATATTCGGGCAGAGCTGGCCGCTTTGCAGGATTTACAAATGGATTTGATGGACAAATTGGCAGCATCACAAACCGGCGAGATTAATGTGTTTGCAATTCAACTGCTTCATTCCAACCTGGTTCAACTGGACAAGCATATTGCTCAGGTGGTTGAAAAATTGAAAAAGATGGATGCTGCAGTCGAGGAAAAACGCAAAGAGTTGGTTGAAGCCCGGCAGGCTGAAGAAACACTGCAGATTCTGAAACGCAAGCGGATCGAAGTGTATAACGCGGAGCAGGCAGAAAAAGAAGCTCGCAATCAAGATGATATTTATATTGCACGCGCATTCCGCCAGCAAATGCAGGGAGTTTAACCGATGTTGGATCCTTCCTTTTTTTCAGCCCAATTCGATAAGGTCATGTACCGCATGATCTTTGAGCTGATGGAAAAAATCAGCCAGAAAGCTCAAGCTGGCTCTATGCAAAGCAGTAACGGGCTTAGCGGAAGTATGTTCACCCTGGCGAATGAGGGCGGGGGTTTGGCAAACACTTCTGCGCTGACCAATTTTGAGGGGCTGATCCAACAGGCTGCACAACGCTACAATGTCAACCCCGACCTGGTCAAAGCAGTTATTCGTGCCGAGTCAAATTTCAATCCGCAGGCGGTTTCAGGGGCGGGTGCGCAAGGATTGATGCAGTTAATGCCTGCAACAGCGCGCGGATTAGGTGTGTCTGACCCGTTGGATCCGGCGCAGAATATTGACGGCGGTGTGCGCTTCTTGAGTTCTTTATTAAACCGCTACCAGGGCAATGTTCAGCTTGCGCTGGCAGCTTATAACGCGGGTCCCGGCGCGGTGGATCGCTACGGCGGTATTCCCCCTTACCAGGAAACGCAGACCTACGTCCAGCGGGTGATGGGTTATTTTCAATCCAGCCGTAGTTGGGAGGGGTAGTCAATGGGTGATTCGATTTTTACCAATGATGCAATGAATGCGGCCAAGCTGGCTCTGGATGGACTCAGCATGCGCCAGCAAGTCATTAGCCGCAACCTGTCCAATGTGGATACGCCCGGATACCAGGCGCAGTCCGTCAATTTTGAAGACACGCTCCGGCGTGCCTTAAAGCGCAGTGACCGCCTGGAATTGGCGACCACGCGTGATACTCATCTGGCATCTACCACGCAAAAGATCGGCTTTGAACTGTCCCAACGTCCAGGGGGCAGTTTCCGGGCAGACCAAAATAACGTGGATGTGGATGTGGAACTGACCGAAATGTCTGAAACTGGCATCGTGTATCAGGCAATTTCGCAGTCCATCAGCAAGAAATTGCAGTTACTCAAATCTATTGCAAACGCGAGGTGAAAATGATCGAAATGATTGTTCAACCGGTCGCTAAGCCGCCTCCTAAAAATTCCTCTTCTGCGCGGGTCGGAAATACCGAACTTGCTGGTAAAGAGGTGGATTTTAAAGAGGTGCTGAAGACCAAAGAAAAGGAGCAGGTGGATGCAGAAGCGGCTGCTCTGGCTTCCGCAGCCCTTGTTCCGACGACTCCACCCTCGCCCCCTGTACCTTTGCCAGAACAGCCTGGACGACTGGCAGCAGCAGGCAGCGAGCCTATCATGGGCGGGCAGTTTTCTGAGATCGTTGGGCAGAACAGCCCAGTGATTAATCTTGGTACAGCGGCAGCGGCGGAAAATCCTGTACAGACCGCGGACTTTGCTCAGGCACTTGAGCAGGTAAATCCCGAAGGTGCCAATACAGACGGCGTGGAAAATACCGCAGCGGTGATCACTGCAGCGGCTGCCCCCGAAGGAGAGGCACCAGTTGAAGGTGCGGTTCTGAAAGCGCAGGGTGAACTCCAGGCGCTAAAGACCCCGATCAGCAGTATGCCCGAATCTGAATCTGCGGACCCTGTGATGGAAATGCCGGTTGGTGAGGTTGGTAAAGCAGAAAAACCTGCTGCCAAAGAAGAATCCTCATCTGGTATGCGCATGGCTGTTGGGCAGGCGGAAAGTGAAGCCCCCTCAGGATTACCCGCAGCAGCTTCTGCGAATGCTGTGGAGGCGATGAAGCGAGCCGATGGCAGGGTTCAGACCCCCGTGGAGCAAAAAATTGCTCAGCAGGGTGAAACCGGCCAGCCAGTGAAAGCCGTTCCGCAAAACAAAGCAGGAGAACCAATCGCAGCCGCAGAGACGATGCCAGCTCCTGAAACTGCAGCCGCTCCGGTGTTGAACGGCCAACCATCCGCAATTCATAGTGCGCGGTTTTCAACCCAGGTGCCCTCTGCACCAGACCAGGCTGCCGCAGCCGAATTGGTTAACCAGGTGCAGGAACACATTCAGGTTTCGATCCTTAACAACCGCAACAGCATGCGCGTGCAGCTCAGCCCGGCTGAACTGGGCGGAATTGAACTGCGGCTGGTTAACAGCGCCCAGGGTTTACACGTGACCGTGGTTGCTGAACAGCCAGGAACCAGCAAATTGTTGGAAGCCCAGCTTGATCAGCTTCGCCAGTCCTTAACCGATGCGGGTGTGCAGGTGGCAAATCTGAATGTCGGCCAGCACGGTGCTTCTCACCAGCAGGGAGCCTGGGCGGAACAGCAAAATGCACGTTTTTCCGGTCATAGCTATCGGGGCGGGGCGATGCCTGTTGAACCGGAAGCAAAACCAACCAACCTGGGGCGGTCTCAAGGCCGAACGGCTTCAGGAATTGATTATCGGGTCTAAGTGAAAGAAGGAGATCCTATGCAGATCGAAGGAGCAACCAATGCTGCAGCGTATAGCGTGGCGGGCGGGTACCAACCGGCCAGTGCTTCGTTCAATGCTTTTGGCAGCGTACAGTTTATGCAAATGCTGATGGCGCAATTGACGCATCAAAATCCAATGGAGCCGATGAATGACTCGGAAATGATGAGCCAGTTTTCTCAGTTGAATTCGTTGAACGAACTGCAGAGCATTCGTCAGACAATGGATACATTAGCCGCCACCAACCAGACGGGCTATGCGGCCAGTTTGATTGGGAAAAACGTAAAAGCGCTAAAAAGTGATGGGACGACTCTTGAAGGGGTTGTGACCGGAATCGTCATGGAAAATAACCAGTTGATGCTGCAAATCGGCGAAGAAAAAGCCTGCCTGGCTGATGTACTTCAGATTTCAGGAGTTGAGTAAATGAGTGAGCCTATGCGTGTGCAAAACGAACGGGTAAACGGTCCCCAGAATACGGGTGTCCGGCCTGCTTCCGTCGCCAAAGCGTACGGGGTGCAAGGACCCAGTTTTGCCGAAACGCTGGAGAAGGCTCAGGATGTGCGTTTTTCGAACCATGCGCAAAAGCGCCTGGAAAGCCGTTCAATCACCTTAACGGAAGATAATGTCAATCGTCTTTCTGATGCGATTGATAAAGCCGAAAAACGTGGCGGAAAGTCTTCTCTGGTCATGGTTGATGACCTGGCATTTATCGTGAATGTGCGCGACCGTTTGGTCATTACCGCTTTAGATGCCGATCATCGCGGCGAAGGGGTCTTTACCCAGATCGACAGTGTAGTTTTTGCGGATCCAGCGCGTCCTGCTGGAAGTACCGTAGATCGAAAAGGTTAGTCATACCGTTAATTAAAAATGATCAATCCACCCACAGGCCGGCCCTCTTGGAGGAGGCCTGGGAACCAAACCTCTAGGAGAGTATTAAAATGTTACGCTCAATGTTTACTGCAATCAGCTCATTAAATTTACATCAGGGTTACCTGGATGTTGTCGCAAATAACCTGGCCAATGCCAACACCATCGGCTACAAAGCCAGCCGGGTTCTTTTCCAGGATCAATTCTCCCAACTGCTCAGCCCGGGTGCTGGTCCTTCCGCAAACCTGGGAGGTACCAATCCCATGCAGATTGGTTTGGGTGTTCAGGTTGGTTTTATTTCACCCATTTTCACGCAGGGTATGCTGCAAAGCACCGGCCGCAATATGGACCTGGCGGTACAGGGTGATGGTTTCTTTGTTTACGATCAGGGTGCAAATCGCCGCTATTCCCGCGAAGGTTCCTTAAGCCTGGATTCAAACGGTTATCTGGTCAATTCCTCCACTGGTCTGCGGGTACAGGGTTGGGAAATGGATGCTGCTGGAAATATTGATACCAATTTGCCAGTGGATAACATTCAGATTGTTTCCAACCGGACGATCTCCCGCGCAACCGAAAATGCGGTCTTTGGCGGCAACCTGGATTCTCAGACTGCAGTGGGCGACAGTGTGACAACTACGATGGGTATTTATGACTCGTTGGGTGTGCTGCATACCGCTTCGGTTGAGTTCACACGCACGGGCAACAGTGCCTGGTCTTGGGCAGTAACCGCTCCAACCGGTGCAACAGGTTCCGGTACGCTTACCTTTGATGCAAACGGCCAGTTTTCTGCCAGCACAGGCGGCACAATCACGGTTCCGGGCAGCCAGGGTGCAGCGACCATTTCAATGGATATTGACTTGAGCGGCATGACCATGCTCTCAATGGACAGCAGTGCTGCAGTGACCAGCCAGGATGGTTTGCCGACTGGGAACGTCACCGATGTAGTGATCACCCCGGTTGACGGTTCTGTTTTCCTGGTCTATTCGAATGGTATGCGCGAACAGGTTGCACAGTTAGCCCTGGCTCGCTTCACCAATCCCACCGGTCTGATCCGGGCTGGACACACCACCTTCCAGCAGGGGTTGAACTCCGGTGAGCCGGAAATTGGCACGGCGGGCAGCGGCGGCCGCGGTCAAATTGCTGCGGGTTACCTGGAAGCCTCGAATGTGGATATGGCCCAGGAATTTACCAACATGATTTTGGCACAGCGCGGTTTCCAGGCTTCGTCCCGCGTGATCACCACCTCGGATGAGATTATCCAGGAACTGGTCAACCTGAAACGGTAAACTTGCCAGGCTAGTATTGTTCCAATCAAGGGGCGCAGTCGAACTGCCGTCTGCGCCCCTTCTTCAACAACAGGTGTAGGTCTGAGGAACAGATGTAGAAAGTAGCAACCTGATGATGAATTTTCCCGGAAGCCTGCCGATTTCTTCGATCCAGCCTGCCTCAGGGCAGGACCTGGCGCTGCGCCCTTTTCAGCGGGTGACGGCTGAGGTACTGCAGGTCACCGGTACCCAGGCGATCCTCTCTGTTGAGGGGTTCCCGGTTGTGGCGCAGTTATCCTCGTCAGAGCAGGCTGCCGCGCTGCTGAGCCAGCGTACCGCTCATTTTGTGGTGACCCAACTGGCAAACCAGAAGCTGGTGTTGAAATTTGTACCCGGAGCAGACACACCAGCCAGTGCTCCACAAATCGTTGTTCCGACACGCGACCTGGCTTCCCGGCTGCTGGAGCAATATGGTTTATCTGCCAATACGCAGAATTTAACCCTGGTGCGGGCTGCTCTGGACCAGCGGCTGCTGGTTACCCCTGAGGTATTGGATGAATTATCCAGTGTGTTGGAGCAGTTAGGTACCTGGGGAGAGCAGGAAGCACAGTTGGCCGCAGCGATTAAAGCGGCCGGGTTACCCCTCAGCGCAGGGGTGTTGGCACTAATGGGCGGCGAGCACAGCCAGACGGGGGAATTAATGGCCAGGCTGCTTACGATTTTGCGCGGTATGTCCGCTGATCCGCGTTTGCCAGCCGATTTGCAGCAAATGATCCAGACAAACCTGAGTATGTTGGAAAAGACCCTGGTGGATTGGAGCGGGCTGCCGAAAAAGATGGCTGATGCGTTAAGAGCTTCGGCTGGGACGCTTGGGCGTTCGTTGGAAAATCAACTGTTGGAAAAATTAAACTCTTCCGGGCCTTTCTGGTCAGAAGATGGATTGTATTCACTGGTGCGATTACAGCAAATGGCACGTGAAAGCGGGCGCGCGGACCTGGCCAACGCGATTGACCGTTTATTGGAAGAAATGCGTCAGAGCCATTTGCAAAACGTTCGGCCTGATCCGGTGCCGGGCAGAGGCGAATGGGCAAATTTGCCGATATTTCTCCAAGGCGGGCAGGGAAAAGCCGAGCCAGCACCTTTATCTGCGCGGGTATTTGTTTCACGCAGGAACACATCGGGTGATGGAAAAATTGACCCCCACGATACGCACCTGGTTATCCAGGTGGAGCTTGCACCAGGACGGGCGGTTCAGGTAGATCTTTCGCTGGTTGGCAAACAGGCGCAAACGGTTGTCACGGCAACCACTGCGGATTTGTGCCAGAAGGCTCGTGAGGAAATCCCCTGGTTAGAAGCTGACCTGGCTGATTTGGGGTTTGTGATGAAAGACTCACGGGTGGAATCTGGTCCGCTGGAAGCGCCTGGTGGGATTATTGTCCAGCGGGGCCGTCAATCCACCTTGATGGGTGTGGATATAGAGGTGTAGTAATGGGAACCCGCAGGCTGCGCATTCAAGAATCGTTTCGAAATTCCGGCGGCCGGGAAGTCGCGGCAGCATTGCAGTATGATGCTGAAAAAGATCGTGCACCCCGGGTGGTAGCGGTTGGAAAAGGCAAGGTGGCTGCTCAAATTTTAGCCCTGGCGCGTGAAAATAACGTGCCAATTTATGATGACCCGAACTTGACGGCGGCCTTGTCGGCAGTCAATCCGGGTGATGAAATCCCCCCGGAGCTGTACCTGGTGGTTGCCAAAGTCCTGGCCTATATTTACCGTGTGGCTGGCAATCGTCCCAGGTGATTCAACTTTGCACCCTAAATTAATTTCAGCTCCTGGGCTTTGAGAATGGCCTGAGTGCGGTCGCGCACGTTGAGCTTGGCGATCAAGTTGGAGACGTGATTTTTTACCGTGCCTTCGGTGATGACCAGCTTTTCGGCGATTTCTTTGTTGGATAATCCTTCGGTCAGGCAGCGCAGCACTTCCAATTCCCGCTCGGTTAACGGATCGGCGAGCTGGACTGTTTTTGCGGCTGGCGTGGCGGAAAGCCGCGAAAATTCTGCCAGTACTTTGCGGGTAATGCTGGGTTGGATCAGTGCGCCCCCGGCCGCTACGGTTCGAACAGCGGCAGCCATTTCTTCACTGCTGATATCTTTTAATAAATAACCACGTGCACCGGCTTTCAACCCCTCAAAAATATATTCATCATCATCAAAGGTTGTTAAGATAATTACCCCAACCTTAGGAAACTGCTGGCTGAAGGCCTGGGTGGCGGTGACACCATCCATAACTGGCATGCGCACATCCATTAAAACCACGTCCGGTTTCAAGCTGGCGGCCAGGTCTAAAGCCTCTGCGCCGTTGTTAGCCTGCCCAATGACCTGGATATCCTCTTCGCTTTCCAGCAGCATTTGAATACCCTGTCGGACAAGTTTTTGGTCATCAACCAGCATTACTTTAATCATGGCGCTTCTCCTCACATGGAATAACTGCTTTGATCTCGAATCCGCCTGCCGACTCGGATGCGGCGGAGAATGTTCCGCCGAGCTGTTCTACCCGCTCGCGCAGGCCAACCAGGCCAAAACCGGAGGGCCGTTCGGTTGCATTACTGCCTTGTCCATTGTCCTGCAATACCAAGCGGACTTCCTGGGGGGAATGTTCCAGTTCGATGATCATACGGCTGATATTGGCGGCATGTTTTTGTGCGTTGGTCAGACCTTCTTGCGCCACCCGGTAGAATGTGGCGGCTGCTGCCGGAGAGAGATTTTCACTGGCTGCGCCAGTGGACTGAAACTGAATGGTAAAGGTGGCACTGCGTTGGAAATCTTCCACCAGGGTGGTGAGCGCTTCTTGCAGGGTCTTGCCGTCAAGCGGGGAGCGGCGCATAATCGCCACGCTTTGCCGGACTTCTTCTAAAGCCAGTTTGGCTTCCTGGCGGCAGGTCTCGATTACCTCAGCGGCTCGCTGCGGGTCCTTTTGAATCATTTTTGCGGCGGCCTGTAACTGGATGTTGACAGCCGTGAGGTGGTGCCCCAGACCGTCGTGAATATCGCGTGCAAGCCGAACCCGTTCTTGCGCTACGGCCAGTTCTGCTTCACGCTGGCGGGCGGCCACCAGTTCCTGATTGGCCTGCTTGAGTTCGGCTGCCAGACGTTCTGCCCGGCGGGTTTGTTCTGCATAGCGTTGTAATACCAGGGATAAGGTCACAACAAAGACCAGACCAACGAATAAACCGGTGGCCAGGGATGCAATTCCCTCCCATTCGACTCCGAGGAAATGCATGAGGGCGAGGTATGCAAAGGCCAATGTGAGGACAAGGGTTATTGCCCGGCGAATACTGAGTGTGATAAAGGCTTGAGCAGCGACCATAAAATAGATGTATATGATCGTAATGTAATGACCCAGCAGACTGGTTAACAACATGAGCGCTGAATTAACCAGCACAATGAAAAGCTGCCCGGTATTTTGATTCTTGAAATTGGCCAGGATTTGATCCCATAAGATATTAACCACCAAAATAGCGGTTAAAGAAAGAATTGTCCCATAGAAGCGCCAGGACGGCAGATCTGTTCCTTCATCCAGGATAAAGACCAGCAGCATGATAAAAATAATTACATAGGTTGTCAGGCGAATTAATGCTTCGCCCTCAGGAACAATCAGGCTGCGCAGGCGCGCTCTAAAGGGTGGTTTGGGCGGCTGAACCGGGGTAGATGCGGCCATAGGAGACCTCGCGTGAATAGGGTTGTTTAAATTATACCCGTGAGGGGTAAGTTTAATACCTTATCGTCCACCGAAAAGCAGCCAGATGCCTGCCATTGCGATCAATGCCCCAAGAATCGAGCGCAGACTGACCTTTTCGCCGCCCAGCGCGGAAATCGGAAGAATGAAGATGGGACTGGTGGAGAGCAGGGTTTGGGCAATTCCGGCAGGTGCCAGGTCAATCGAAATCTGCTGCAGCCAGATCGCCAGGTAGGTGCCAATCAGGGTGGCGGCGAGAATCATGCCAACCAATTGGCGCGATTGGCGAAAATTTCTCCAGGTAACCACGGGCTGGCGCGATAATTTCATCCATAGGAATAGCAGTAATACTCCGGCCAACAGGCGCAAAATGGCAGATTGAAGAGAACTGACACTGGTTTGTGTCAATGCTGCCCGTGAAAGGATCACACCAATCGATTGCGCCAGGGCAGCCAGCAACCCAAATCCAATGCCTTTGAGCAGGCTGACGGAGGATCGGCTGCCGTTGGGGGTCCGTTCACTGATTACCCAGGCAACGCCCAAAATCGTAACGAGGATGCCAGCCCAGGCTGCCGCAGGCAGTGTTTCTCCTAAAAATATCCAGGCCAGAACACCGGTCATGGGTGGGGCCAGCATGGCTAACAGCAGGGTGCGGCGCGCGCCAATTTGCTGCAAGGATTGTAAGTAGGCAGTGTCACCCAACCCAATTCCGATGGCACCGCTGATGATTAATAAAATGAAGGCTAATGTTGGAATGGTTGTCAGTCCTTCGCCCAATCCAAACAGGGTGCCGGTTAAGAGCACCAAAGCTAAAATGCCTTTAAGAAAGTTGATTTCAACCGAACGCAGTTTCTCGCCCAGCCGGGTAAACAAGACGGAGGCAAGTGCCCAGAGCAGGGCAGCCGCCAACGCGGCTGCCTCGCCTGGATATGGAAACCCAAAGAGAGTTGATGTTTCTGCCATATGTTTAATCCGGCCAATCTTAACCGGATTTGGATGATCCGGCAAGGAGGATTAAGATGGCTGCACAGGTCATTCGTTCGAGATTATTCCACAAAGGTTAATTTGACTGTCATTCCCCAGCGTAATTGCTCGTCCGGATCTTGCAGGCGAATCTTGACGGTGTAAAGCACATCGCCGCTTTTTTCTGTAAACACTTTGCTGATGGATTCTATGGTCCCGGTGTACGTAGCCTCTGGTAATGCATCCGGTGCAACTGTAACTGCCTGTCCTTCTGATAACCTGACAACATCCAGTTCAGTTAAGTCGGTGGTTTCTACATACCAGGCACTGGTATCCGCGAAGGTAATCACAGGTTGACCAGCCATCACCGTTTCACCGGCTTCGTAATTAAGAATTTTCATCACGATGCCGTTGTAGGGGGCGAGTAAATCCATTTGGGCCAGGGCGCGTTCGGCTGCCGCAAGCTGTGCGGCTGCGCTGTCCATCGTTGCCTGGGCTAAGGCCAATGCATCCGCATCCGGGCCGTCTTTGCGTGCTTCCAGCGCGCGCAGGGTTTCTTTTTGGCGTCCCAGGGCCTGGTCCAGGGTGGCTTTTGCCTGATCGAGTTCATATTGGAGCAAGTCGCGTTCGCGTTCTGCATCGTGGAGGGCGCGCAAGGCGTCATCAACTTCGTTTTGGGCGTCTTTCCGCTTTTGGTTGTCCGGGCTTAAATCAAGATACTTATCCAAAGTTTCTTGTTTATCGGCCAATTCTTCCTGTGCATCCTTGACTGCTGCCTGCTTATCTTCAATTTCATCGCGCAAATCTTCGGAGTTTATCTCGTCGTAGGCTTGTTGTGCATCGCTAACTGCTTTGTTCGCGGCTGCAAGTGCCAGTTCGGTTTGCCCGCGGGCTTCATCTGCCAACCGGTTGAGCTGATCAAGCTGCTGCTGCGCGGAAAGCTGTGCCAGTTTTGCCTGTGCCACTGCTGCAAGTGCCTGCTCGCGTTTCCCCAGGCTGACCAGGATAGTGTCTTTATCCACTTGCTGGCCTTCAGATACCGCGATGTTCTCAATTTCTCCGCTGCTTAAAAATGCCAGGGAAGTAAACTGTTTGGGTACGATCCGTCCTTCTGATGTGACATTTGCGCTGCCAGTTACAACAGGTAAGGGGGTAGGTTCGGCTTCTTTTGCCCAGGGTATAGCCGAGCAGCCAGTCAACAGGATGGCCGTAATGATCAACATTCCAAAAAATTTCATTTTTGTGTGCATGTCGTTCTCCTCTTCGTGCTATTCGTAAGCAAGGACTTCGCGGATGGTTAACCGTGCAGCGCTGCGGGCTGGTAATACACTGGCAAATATGGATAAGGCCAGCACCAGACCCAGCCAGATTAAAATGCCCGTTGGGGTAAACGTAAATGTGATGGGCGTGCTGAAGATGGCAATACTAATCACATCGGATAACAGTTTGCCAATTGGAAAAGCAGCCAGGCAGGCCAGCAGCCAGCTCACCATACCGATGAAAACTCCCTCCACAATCACCAGGTTGGTGATAATGCGGTCCGTGGCACCAATGGCACGCATTACACCGATTTCTCGGGTGCGTTCCATGACATTCAACGACATGGTGCCCATCAGCCCAATACTGCCAACCGTTGCCATCAGCAAGGCCATGATTAACAAAAAGGTAGTCAATGTGTTCAGCCCGCTGGAGGTGGAAGTTTGCAGGGAGAGACCAGCCCGAACATCGTTGGCCTGTATGCCTAGATTGTTGAGGTGGTTTTCCACGCGGCGGCCAAGGTCTTCTTGCTGTGTCAGGGTGTGCATTCCATCCTGGGCGACAATTCGGTAAACCGCGGATTTTCCGGGCTGGCTAATGGTCTGGGATAAGTAGTCGAAGGTGGTATAGGCAAACAATCCGCCGCTTTTTCCGGCAAACTGGAAGAAGCCAACGACCACCCAGTCGGTTTCTTCCCCGTTTACCTTGAGGGTTATCGTGTCCCCAACGGCCAGGGCAGGGTATCGTTCTTCAAATAACTCGCTCAAGACAATCGCGTTTTGGTCTCCAGGTAGCAGCCAGCGCCCGCTGCGCATAATCGGCTCAATCAGGCGGCTGTCTGCTGGGGGCGCCTGCAGTGATACGCTTTCACCGGATTGGCCTCCGGTGACCAGTTCGGCTTTGGCGGCAGACCAGCCTTCCACAACGACAACACCGGGAACCTGCATAAGAATTTGTTGGATTTCTTCTGTCCGGTAGGGGCGGTCGAGTGATAGATTGACATCGGCAATAAAATATTTTCCCAAGCGGGCAATATAGTTATCCAGGGAGCCGCGCACATTAAAGGTGGCGATGAAAATGGCTCCGCCCAAGATGAGGGTGAACAATGTCAAAATCAATCGAATGCGGCGGCGGAAGGTGTTTCTTAAGGAGATTAGCAGGGGCCGAGAAAGCCCTTTTAGTCTCGAAAGCCGCTGGTACAACCTGCCCTGGTTTTCACTGGTTGAACTACCAATCCCGCTTAATGCCTGTTGGATGGTAATGCGGGTACCCTGCCAGATGGGGATTGCTCCGGCCAACTGCGGAACAATTAAGGCGATGACAATTTGCAGGATTAACGAGCGTGGAACGGTGTGAAATTCAGGTAAATTGAAATTGATCTGGCGGGAGAGGAATTGCAATTCCAGCCAGGCTGCCTGGTTGGAAAGCGGCACAGCAATGGCCAATGCCAGCAGGCTGTACACCAGAATCAAAACCATGTACACGCCGTTGATTTGAATGCGGCTTGCACCGATGGTTTTCATGATGCCGACTTGTTGAATTTGCTGGTTGAGCAGTGCAGATAAGGTGTTGGTGATAAGGAAACCGCTTAGGAACACCACCAGTAAACCGAGTACAAATAAAACTGCTGTGATTGCATCCAGATAGGTCACGTTTGGGTGATCTGTGTTAAGCCGTTCAGCCGAGCTCAGGGTGACCAATCCATTGCGCTCAAATTCGGTCATAATTCGCGAAGAAACATCACGGATATGGCTCAGGTTGTCGGGCTGAGCACTGACGGTGGCATAGAGTTGGTTTAGGGTTGCTGGCTGCTCCAGCCAGGCCAGCGTATTGTACGTAATGTACCCCTGGGCAGGGGCAAGGAAAAAACCGCCGCCTATGCCGCCAGCGCCAATCGTCAGGTCATGTACCACACCGACCACTTTCATCTCGCGCAGCTTGCCGGAAGGCAGGCGAAGGGTGACGTAATCACCAACCTTTGCTCCTGTGTCTGACAGCTTGTTGATCTCCAGAACAATTTCACGATCTCCGGGCGGCCATATTCCTTCTACCAATTCAAGCCGGTTTATGTTCATCTTTTGGATTTCCGGCCGGGCTGTAATGGTGATGGGGATCAGTTTTTCTCCGGCAAGTTTCAATCGTAAATCCAGGATTGCCGCACCTTCGGCTTCCTTTACACCCGATATATGACGGACTCGTTCGACAAAATCCTGGTTGAAGCCTGCCGAGCGGATCATGATGTTGGCTGGATTAACTGCCGGGTATCCGTCTCGCATGGCTTCGGTTAACCAGGTGTGGGCTGTTGAAATCATGCCTACCGCAAATAAGCCCACAGAAATGGATGCAATCACCAGAATTGAGCGGACCTTATTGCTCCATAAATCAGCAAGTACTTTATGCCAGCGCGGACGCATCAGGGCCTGACACCTTTCTGGGCAGAAGCCTCAATAATTCTTTGGGTTTCATCCTGGTTTAATACCAGGGCGGAAAGTGGAATCGAAGGACCTGCACGGAATTCCTGGCTGCCTGGTTGGGCTGTGCTTAAGTCGATCATCTGACCGGGAAGGAAATGCTGATCTGGCTTGCCGTCCGATGTACTGACCACTTCTCCCTGGGTGATGATCCATAGCTGATTGTGACCGGGTAAAAGGGAGCCTGGCGGGAGCGTTGTGGGCGTTGCCAGGTGCATCAGCCGCAGCAGCGTGGAATGGGATGCCTTTGGAAAAGCATCTGCAATCCAGGGTGAAATTAATTCTCCATCCGAAATAATCATCGAGCGTTGGGTGCGCTGTGCCAGGGTGCTGTCGTGGGTAACCATGACGATGGTTTTTCCCTGGCCGGATAATTCTTCAAAGAGCTGCATTACTTGCTCGGCTGTTCGTGAATCCAGGTTGCCGGTAGGTTCATCGGCAACCAATATGGGCGGGTCGGTAGCCAAGGCCCGCGCTACCGCTGCGCTCTGCTGCTGCCCGCCAGAGACTGCCCCAGGAAGTTTGTGGGCAAATCTTTGTAAGCCGACCCGTTCTAACAGCTGCAAAGCGCGCTGTTCGCGTTCAGCAGCCGGGTAAATATCGCAGAAATCCATCGGCAGCATCACATTTTCTGCCAGGGTCAGCATGGGCAGCAGTTGAAAAAACTGGAAAACGATACCCATGTTTCGGCCGCGCCAGGCAGCCAATTGGCTCTCGCTCAACGTGTGCAGATAAGTTCCGGCAGCACAGACTTTTCCCTGGGTGGGGTGGTCGATGCCGGTCAACATGTTTAGTAAGGTTGATTTGCCGCTGCCCGATCGTCCAACAATGCTGATGAATTCGCCTTGCTGGATGTTTAGATCGATCCCTTTCAGTACATTAATCTCGCCGGCTGCCGTTCGGAACGTTTTAACCACGCTGCGCATTTGGATGAGCGCATTACTTTGCGAGGCGGCTTGGTTTTGAGCAAGAGACGGTTTAAAGCGATTCATCATCATAAATCTCCCCGTCTCGAATAGTTAAGGTGCGTGAAACCCGCTGGGAAATGCTGCGGTCATGCGATACCATGACAATCGTTTTTCCTTGCGCAACCAGTTGCTGAAAAATGGTAAAAATTACCTCGGCAGTGATTGAATCCAGCCGTCCGGTTGGTTCATCTGCAATCAGAATGGGCGGGTCATTGGCCAATGCGCGTGCAATCGCCACGCGCTGCTGCTGTCCGCCGGAAATTTCTGCCGGGAGTTTAGAGGCATGTTCTTCTAATTCAACCTTGCGCAGTAATTCCAGCGCTCTCTCTCGGCTTTGACGGAAACGGTAGGTCCCGCAAAAATCCATCGGTAGTGTAATGTTGTCTAAGAGTGAAAGATTGGGCAGCAGATGAAACGATTGGTACACCACGCCCAGGTTGCGTCCGCGCCAGAGTGCCAGGCGGTTCTCGTTCATCGTGTGGACATTTGTGCCGTTGACCAGTACCTCGCCGGAGGTCAGGCGGTCGGTTCCGGAGATCATATTCACCAGGGTGGTTTTTCCTGCCCCGGATTTTCCGGTGATGGCTAAAAATTCTCCTGGATAAACGTCCAGATCGATATTTTTTAATGCTGGAAAATCCCCGGCAGACGTCTGGTAAACCTTTGTTACCTGGCGCAAGGAGATAATCGGTGGGTGGGGGCTACCAATATTGGCTTGCATACTTACCTGATCGTTGAGAACCTTTGTGTAAACATACCGTGGTAAAATGAACAGAATGTTTATTTATTTACAATTTGTTTGTGATTATAATCCCCTGCTTAGGAGTGTCAATCACGAGTTTGGCGGGGATGTCGATAAATAAACAGGTGTTCAAAAAGGAGCCAGGAATGAATTTGCCCCGCACCGACCGGAGAGTGAGCCGGACGCGCCGCCAGCTGCGCGGAGCGTTAATGCAGTTGATACTACTCAAAGGGTATGACGCGGTCACAATTGAGGATATCACCGAGTATGCGGATCTGGGCCGAACCACGTTTTATTTGCATTATCGGGATAAAGAAGAGCTGCTTGTTGAGGCGTTAGAAGCCATCGCAATGGAGCTGAAGCAGCAAATTGGGGTGGGTGATGAGCTGCCTCAAACAATGCCCAAACCGAAGGCGGCCATTTTGGCCATTTTTCAACATACTGCGCAAAACGCAGCATTGTACCGCACGATCTTATCTGGCGGGGCTGCGCCGAAAGCCCAAAAATGCCTGCATGAAGTAATTTCTTCGGCGGCAAAAATTATTTTTGAAGCGGTATTAGCGCAATCTCCTCGTCCCGAAGATATTCCTCCGCAAGTTCTGGCGGCCTATTTTGCCAGCTCTTTATTGGGTTTTACCACCTGGTGGCTGGAGCAGGGTAGTAATTATTCTCCAGAGCAAATGTCGGAGATGTATGCACGCATGTTTTTCCAGGGAATCATTCAAGTGGTTGGGCGAACCGAAGAAAACAGTGCATTGGAATAAATGCATTCTGATTAAACCAAGGCTCTTGAAGCGGCTCTTCCCACCCATTTGTGTGGGGGGCAGCCGGCGTAACGAGGGATGCGGTTCCGTTTGCTGCACTCTATACTGGTAAAAAGCCTGGATATTTGGTTGAATGGCGATCTTCCAGGCGTTATACTGGATTTACCCTGGAGGGTGAAATGAGTGCTTCAAGTTCGAATTCCTTTGCTGCATTTTCATCTGCTATGGCGGATGCAATTGAAAACGCGTCCAGTTACACGGTAACCGTTGCTGCCCGGCGGCGCATCCCAACTACCGGGGTGCTCTTCCGCGCAGATCTGGTGCTTACTGCCGATCACGGTGTTGAGCGTGATGAGGATATCCGCGTATATCTACCGGATGGCAGTCCGGCTGCTGCAAAAATTGCTGGCCGTGATCCCGGCAGTGACCTGGCTGTCTTGCGATTGGAAAATTCCGCAGGTGTGACTGCATCTGCCGGGACTGAAGGACGGGTCGGGCAAATTGTGCTTGCGGCTGGCCGGCCAGAACCAGAAGGTATGCAGGCAAGTTTGGGTGTGATTAGCGCGGTTGGCGGCCCTGTTCGCACAGGGCGCGGCGGAATACTCCAGCGTTATTACCGGTTGGATGCCACGCCGTATCCCGGTTTTTCCGGCGGTCCGCTGCTGGATGCGGAAGGCAAGCTGCTAGGGTTGAATACCTCGGGACTTTCATCCGGCGCTTTTATCTCGATTCCTGTTCAGCAAGCCTTTGAGATTGCAGCCGTTCTGGCTGAACACGGGCACATTCGCCGCGGATACCTGGGGATACGCTCGCAGCCTGTGACGATCTCTGCTGCCGGGCAAAAGTCCCTGGACCGAGCGCAGGAGCGCGGGTTGCTCTTAGTCAGTGTGGAAGAAGGTGCACCAGCCGAGAAAGGCGGATTAATGGTTGGTGATTTGTTGGTGGCGGTAGCTGGTCAGCCTGTCACCGACCCGGACGAGTTGTTGTTGGTTCTTTCCGGTGATCTGGTTGGCAAACCAGCGGTGGTGCAGGTGCTGCGCGGCGGCGAGATTGCCGAATTGACGATTACGGTGGGGGAGAAGTAACCCGATTCATGGATCTGCCAGGCAAGAACCAGGCTTCAAAGCAAATCCGGGTGGCTCTGGTCACACCGGCAGGTGCTGTCCGTGCCGGATTAAAAACAATGCTGGCAGAAGATGCGTATGTGCGTGTGGTCAGCGAAGCCGCTGCCTTTGTGGAATTGGAAACCGAATTAACTGATGTAGATTTGGTCGTGATGACGATTGGTGCAGTCCGGGCAGGTAATTGGGAAAAAGAACTGCCCGGATTGGGCTTTTTACTGCTGGCCGATGAGCCAGAGGAACTGCTGGCAATTCTCCCCGACCTGTTTCCCCGGGCCTGGGGGCTGCTGCCGTTGGATTCCAGCGCGGAAGTCTTGATTGCGGCAGTGCGAGCGGTAGCGGAAGGGCTGGTGGTCAGCATACCGGGATTATTCCGGCAGCAAACTGGTTTTGTGCAGCGTGACGGGGGTTTGGCAGGGGATATCGCTCGTGAGCCGCTGACGCCGCGGGAGGTGGAAGTGCTGCAAACTTTAGCCTCTGGGTTAACCAATAAACAAATCGCTGTGGCGTTGGGAATCCGGGAAAACACCGTGAAGTTTCATATCTCGTCCGTATATGCCAAGCTGGGTGTTTTGAACCGGGCAGAAGCGGTGAGGGTTGGTGTGCGCCAGGGATTAATTGCGGTTTAATGGGGCTGCGGAAAGGTACGGATTCCAATCAGCTGGCAAACATGCTATCATACTTTTAAGCCAGATAAATTCATTCATCAGGCCGTGTTGTGATTTGAGTTTTGCCCTGGCGCGAGGAGGTTGGAATGGTAGATCGCCTTTCGATTGGCTTTTCAAATACACGCCGGGCAAACCGGGTTAATTGGGAGCGGCCGGTGCAAATCGTTGCTCCCATATATGTTGGCGCAAAATCGATTAATGTGAGTGCGGTTGGAATCTTGATTGCTACCCGGAGTGATATTCCCATTCAAGTGGGTGAGGATATTTCCCTGGACATTCCGCATTTGGAAGGCAAGGATTCTATTGTTGTGCGCGGAAAAGTCGTACGTCTGGAACGGACGCAGCAGGATACACGGTTGGCGGTGAACCTGACATAAGGTTTCCTTGCCGTCAGGCGAGCTTATTTTCGGTAGTATCGGGTGGTCAATCTGCCTGGTGCTGCCGAATTTTTTTGGGCTGGTTTTTCAACAACCAACTTTCACAATGCTTATAAAACTCTTATACAAGTTGAATTGACACCGGCAGTAATTCGGTGTATTATTATCTTAATAATCTTAATAATTTATCCGGTAACGGATCAAACCGATACGACACAGCGAAAGGATATAGAAATGGGAAAAGTATTTGAATTGCCAGCTTTGAAATACGCGTTTAATGCACTGGAACCGGCAATTGATGCACGAACGATGGAAATTCATCATGATAAACATCATGCAGCGTATGTAACCAATCTTAATAAAGCTCTGGAAAGTGCTCCTGCCTGGTACGATGTGGCGATTGAGGATATATTGCGCAAAATTAATGAACTGCCGGAAGGGATTCGAACCGCGGTACGGAATAACGGAGGCGGTCATCTAAATCATACTTTGTTCTGGGAATGGATTGCTCCTGGCGGCAGCAAATCACCTTCTGGGGACCTGGCTAAAGCGATTGATGCGGCTTTTGGTTCATTTGAAGCATTTGTTGAGAAATTCAGCGCAGCCGCAGCAACTCGTTTTGGTTCTGGCTGGGCCTGGCTGGTATTAGACGGTGAGAAGAAGCTGCAAGTTTATTCCACCGCGAACCAGGATAGCCCTTATATGGATGGGCATATTCCGCTGCTTGGACTGGATGTTTGGGAGCATGCATATTATCTTAATTACCAAAACCGGCGGCCAGATTATGTTAAAGCGTTCTGGTCGGTAGTGAATTGGGATTTTGTCGCACAGCGCTATCAAGAAAATAAATAAAAGAAAAAAATAACGGATAAAAAGGGCTTGGCAGTGAAGTGCACCCCAACGGGTAGACAGAAAAAGAAAGCAGCCTCACTAACTGGACAGACACCTTACCTGGTAGGGTGTCTGTTTTGTTTTCAATTGTATCCGTTCATAGTTGTAGAAATAAATATATTCATCAACTAGTT
>JAJUJY010000085.1 GCA_029265085.1 Chloroflexota bacterium | reverse complement strand
CTGATTGGAAAATTACTCTTATATGATGCTCTGGATGTATCGCTGCAATCGGTGCAATTGCGAAAAAATCCGAAATGTAAAATTTGTGGAGAGCATCCAGTGATCACACATTTGATAGATTATGAAGAATTTTGCGGAGTGCCAGCTCGCAATCATGCGGTCAACCTGGCTGGAGAAGGTTGGGATATTGAGCCTGAGGAATTATTTGCCCGACTGGCGAAGGGCGATCCGATCCGGGTGATTGATGTGCGCGACCCGGTGGAACAGCAAATTTCGACCTTGCCGGACGCTGTCGTTATTCCGGTAGAACAATTGGAATATCGCGCCGCGGAACTGGACCCCGAACAGGAATATGTGTTGGTCTGCCGGACGGGAGTCCGGTCGGTGCGCGGATTAAAACTATTACGAGCAGCTGGTTTTCTCAAAATCAAGAGTCTCCACGGTGGGTTAAATGCCTGGGCTGAACGTGTGGATTCTACGATGCTGCGGTATTGATAATTATTGGAAGAAAAAATGGTCAACGAAACCGAATTATTAAACCTTAAACGCGATGATCGTCCGGTGCTGCTGGCTGTTCTGGCTCATCCCGATGATGAAACATTTGGCATGGGAGGAACATTGGCGTATTATGCTCGCCGGGGAGTAGCAGTTCATCTGATCTGTGCGACCCGTGGAGAGGTTGGCGAGATGGATGCGCAGTATTTGCAGGGGTTTCAGTCTGCTGCTGACCGGCGGGAATCAGAATTGCGCTGCGCAGCAGGTTTGCTTGGGTTAGCAGGGGTGCATTTCTTGGGCTACCGGGATTCAGGGATGCCGGGTTCTCCAGATAATTCTCATCCGCAGGCGCTGGCTGCCCAACCCGTGGATCAGGTCGCAGGCGAGGTGGCGCAGTATATCCGTGCCCTCCGGCCCCAGGTGGTCATTACCTTTGACCCAATTGGCGGCTACCGTCATCCGGATCATATTGCCATTCACCAGGCCACGGTCAAAGGGTTTACAATGGCAGGAGATTCAACCCAAAAATGGGGTGATTTACCTGCCTATCAGCCGGCAAAATTATATTTTCAAACGATTTCACGCGGTTTATTACGTCTGATCGTGCGTGTTATGCGCTTGATCGGCAAAGACCCGCGTAAGTTTGGTAAAAATCAGGATATCGATCTTGCTTCCATAGCGGAAGTCAATTTTCCAACCAATGCGAAGATTAATTACCGACAAGTGGCACAAATTCGCGACCAGGCTTCGGCCTGTCATGCCAGCCAGGGCGGCAGCGGGCTGGTAGGCGGCGTGTTTGGAGTGATCCGGCGGTGGTTCGCGGCTAATGAAATGTATATGCGCGCGTATCCTCCTCCGCAAGATGGGGTCATTGAAAAAGACTTATTTGCAGGGGTGGTGAGTTTACCGTCATTCCACCCCAACCATTAAACGATTTACTAGCTGGATAAAACTTTTATAAGCTGTTGGTGAATTGTCAGCCAACAGCTTATTTTCTTGCTGAAATTCTCAGGCATATTCCGAAAGTCATACATGGAAATCTATCTGGCGGACAGCTACTTCTATCCAGCGGCACTGTTGAGGAAGGTCGCCTCTCTGTATCATTAGCATTGTAAAACACAAACACAAGCACCGCCTGGTGCAAGAAAAAAATAGGAGAATTGATCATGAAAACAACTGTTGAATCCACGACTTTAAAAACCTCATCTTCCCGCGCAAACGCAATTTTTGTTGGTGTGCTGCTGGTTCTGTTTGGGGTAATGAATATCCTTGCTCGTTTCTTCGACTTCAATTACGGGTTTATTTTCCTCCCTGGTATTGTGATGCTCGCCTGGGGCATTTACGCTCGCTCGGCAGGTTGGATGATCCCTGCGGGGATTTTGAACGGCATCGGCCTGGGTTTGATGGCACAACAAAGCCGTTGGGCAATGGGCTTAAGCGATATCCAGAGCGGTGGGATTTTCCTGGTGGCATTTGCTTTGGGTTGGTTTAGCATCGCCTTGTTTACCAGCCTGTTTACCAGCGAAAAACATGTTTGGGCTTTGATCCCCGGCACGATCATGGCTCTCATTGGCGCGGCTGTGTTGAGTGGTACACCTGGACTTGAAATCCTGAAATATACCGGCTACGTTGTTCCGGTTGGGTTGATCATTGCAGGATTGGCGGTTATCTTCAAGAAAACTGCAAAGTAAGCAAATTTGACATAAAACAAAAACGACCTTGAGCTGAAAGTGTTCAAGGTCGTTTTTGTTTCTTCGGGTTGTGATTATCCGTTTTTTGCTGGGGCAATCACCCGCACGTCGAGTTTCCTGCGGAAGGTCTTTTCAAAGGGTTCTTTGTGGTTCGCTACGCCCCAAATTTCAAGCTGGCAATCCTGGTTGGAAATTAATTCCATCACCACGGACTTGCTTTCCCCTTGAACAAAGTGAACGCGGTGCACAGCTCCGGAATGGCTGCGGTCCAGGCTTTCGGCCAGCCGCAGCATGATACCAAGTACCCGGACAGTCTCTTGCGAATGTTCATCTAATTCTGCAAAGCCTGGGCTGCGTTTATTGGGTAAAGACTTGCGGTGATGCAGTGCAGCCAACGACATGATGGAAACTTCTTTTTGGTCAAATCCAAGCAAATCAGCATTACGGATCAGGTAATGGGTGTGCGCCTGGTGGTTTTGGTAGGATAAGAATGCGCCGATATCATGCAGCAGGGAGGAGTATTCTAATAATTCTCGCTCTTTGCGGCCTAATTTGTGTAATCCTAAGCCGTAGGCACTATCAAATAATTGGAGCGCCAAACGGGCAACATGCCGGGCATGGGCTTCATCAAAATTGACGGTGCGAGCGAGCTGCAAAACACTGCGTTCCCGAACGGATAAACGGCCTAAGACCAGCGATTGATCGGTGCGGGAGAGGTAATCCATTAACAGACCGTCTCGCAAACCGCGGTCGCTGATTTTAATGGCAGGAATATGCAGCATTTCCATGACAACATCCAAAATGGCTGCACCGGCGATAATAATATCTGCTCGCTCTGGATTGATCCCAGGCACCTGGCGGCGTTCTTCCAGCGGCTTGGATCGTAACATTTGGATGACCGCTTTCAGTTGTTCGTGCGTGATCACATCATCGCGTTCCAGCTTGCGTTTATAAAAATAATGGGCTGCAATATCGGCAAGGTTGATGATGGTACCGGAAGAGCCAATCCCAATATCGATCTTGTACGGCTGGATGCGCTGTACTGCCCGGATGACCACATTGCGAACATAATTTTGAATTAAAGCATACCGTTCTGGGGCTACCGGACCGGTTTCATTGGGTAAGAAAAACATGGTCGTGAGGCGGATGGACCCCAGTTTCATCGAATCGAGGATGTAATGGTTATGCTGATCTCCAACGATTAATTCGGTACTGCCGCCGCCAATATCAATAAAAAGACCTTGTTGTTCTTCCAGGTGAATCCCGCTGGCGACACCCAGATAGATCAGGCGGGCCTCTTCCAGACCGGAGATTGCGCGCACATCCAACCCAGCCTCATCTTTTAACCGCTGAATAAATTCAGCCTGGTTGGAGGCCTCACGTGTGGCGGAGGTAGCTACCGCGATGATTTCATCGGCTTCGCGCTGGCGTGCAAGTTCTGCAAATTTTTGGCAAACCAGAATAGCACGCTGCATGGCTTCTGGCTGCAAAGTCTGTTCGACAAACTCACCTTCCCCCAGGCGAACGACTTCTTTGTGTTGTGTGATAACGGTATATGAATGATTCGGATTGATACGCACCATCAACAAGCGGATGGAGTTGGTACCAATGTCTAAAAATGCAATGGTACGGTGGGGTGCTTTTACGCTGTTCGATTCCATCTTTTGCTCCAGCAATGTTCATTCCACAAACATGACCCTGGGGATAATGTCTGGACAGATTTAGCGTAATTGTAATTGAAAAGTGCAGCAAATCACAAAAGCCATTGCAGAAATGAAATGATATTGCAAGGATTTTCACCTCGAAAACGAGGGATTGACAAGCTTTAACTCAATTGTTGGTGATGTTCTCTAAATTACGTCCCTGGAGAAACATCTGTGAAAAATGTTCCGGCAGACCCTGTCTGCGAATTTCCGCAACGGTTTGCTCAATATCATAGTCCAGGCGGTAATGCTGTACTTCGATCTGATCTGGCGACAATTCTAATATTGCGTAACATGCCCGCGGATCACCATCATCAGGGCGGCCAACACTGCCTGTATTGATAAACCAGGTTTGATCTACTTTTCTGACAAAGGCCTGGTGTGAGTGTCCGCAGATGATGATTTGCGCTCCGGCAAGTATTGCCAGTTCGCGCAGCCGAGATTTTGGTGTCAGCAGGCTGAGATGTTCTTTCCGGCTGGCTGGACTGGCATGGGTCAGTAAGATGCTCCAGCCCTCCACTTGCAAACGGCGCTGCTCCGGTATATTATGCAAATATTGGCGGCTTTGTTCGCTTAAGTGATCATAAGCCCATTCAAAAGCCAATCGTTTTTCGGCGGCCTTACCTTTCCACTGCTCTAATTTGGACTTTATTTTGAGGACTTTCCGATCATAATTTCCCAGGATGTTGGTAATTCTTTCGCTTTGTAAAAGCTGGACCACTTCATCCGGAAATGGGCCGTACCCGACAAAATCTCCAATATTCCAGAGTGCCTCAACTGCCTGTTCGCGGCTATGTGCCAGGACAGCTTCCAGCGCAGGCAGATTTCCATGAACATCGCCTAGTAAAGCAATTTTCATCATCACGGCAGTGGTTATTCTAAAGGACGTTCGGTGGTTTGAACTTGTGTTTCTGGTTCCATGCTCATGGAGCTTTTCAGGGCATCTTCAAGGAGTGCAGGTAATTTTTCCCAGAATCCTGCTGCCTGCCATGTTTGCCATTGTTGGTTGAATTTAAGGAATTCTGTTTCGCGGTCTGCCCTGCGGCTGGCCAGATACAGGTGCAAGCCAGGGGTAATCCGTTTAAATGGGCGGCTATTGCCAAAGTATTCAATTGTTCTCTGCCGCTCCTCTTCCTCAAATTGAGGGAGGTAGGCAACCCAAACATCACAATCATGGATTTGCCCAAGTGATTCCTGGGTTAATCGAATTGCTTTCAAGTAGGGTTTTAATTGCTCATCATAGAGCGGATCAAAAATTTCCATTGTGTAGCGCAGATGTTTGGCAGCAATGCGCATGGCGTGCAGTTCTTTGACGCATTCTGGCTGTTCTACATATGGGCCGTAATCCAGAAATGCCTGTAATGTTTCCAGGATTCTTTTTTGGCCAAGCCGGAGAAGCTCAACGTCTTTGAGATTGACTTCTTCAGGGATTGCCAGGGTATCGGTTGTTTTTTTGTTAATTTGTTCAGCTAATTTTGATTGCTCAAATTTTTTCAGACCACGGTTGACCTTGCGCTGCAGCTGCGCGCGGCGTTGGCGCAGCCGTAATATTAAACGCCTGATGCCAGTGCGCTCCTGGCCGGATCCGACCTGGGATAAGAATTCGGTGAGATGTTCGATCTGGACATCCGTATCGCGGGCTTCTCCCAAAATCCGGGTGATCTCGCGGACGGTCTTTTGCCAGGTATCAAATTTTTTGGAGGCAAGATATGGACCAAATATTGGCAGGGCGCTGCGTAAGCGCCGACTGGCCACTCGCATGCGGTGGATGTGCTCTATATCTTGTGCAGCCCGAACTCCCTCAATTTCATTTAAGAGTGCAGTGAGCTGCCTGTTGAAAATTTCTGCGCCAAATTTAAGGATCGGTACGTTCTGCGCTTGTTTCATCCGTTTTATCCGTTCAGTAGTAATTTTTCAATCAGGTCACATAACTCTTTAAATATAGCATTTCTTGTGCGGGTTGCATCCACAGTGATGAAATTAAATTCTTTCGCCATTAAATCAAATTGTTCAATTAATTTCGCCTGATAGACACAGAAACTGTCATATAAATTATCTGCGCAGCGGATATCCATGCCGGATTCCCAATAATCAAATCCGCGTCCATGAACCATCCGAGAAATGATCGTAGGCACATCGGCTCGCAGATACATCACGATATCTGGCTTGAGGGCAAAACCGTAAATTTTGCGCGCCCAGTCTGGATCGGCTCCGCGAACAACATCCCTGGCGATAATGGAATAAAAATATCGGTCAGAAAGGACGTAAAAACCTGCTTTAAGCGCGGGGATAATTTGATTTTCCAGGCGGTCGGCAAAATCGGTGGCGTAAAACAGACTCATGGTGGTGCGGCTGAGGGTGTGTCCTTGCTTGGCAGCATCCAGCCCAGGCTGCATTAGTGCGGAGCGCCTCAGCCCGGTATCTGATACTGCCAGACCTTTTTTCTCTAACCAGGTTCGCAGCATTTGAATCTGGGTTGAACGCCCAACCCCGTCGCTGCCTTCCAGAACGATTAATTTTCCGGGCATCTCTTTAATTTTGTGATAAGGAAATCCATCGCCATAAAAACTTTTCTTGGTCATGGCTGCGCTCCTTCTTCCACAGATGATTTGACCCGTTTTGCTGATCTGGAGCGTTTGGACAGCAGGTCTGGATTGGGCAGACCTTTCCAGTTTTTCAAAAGATTGGTAACCATATCGCGCACCTGGCGCTGCTGCACCTGAACGGTTTTGGTTCCGTTAATCACCGAAAAATTAAATTCCTGGATCATGTTGTCATATTCGTTGACAATGCGCTGTTGAAAGAGACGGAAACTGGTGACCTTATTGTCGGATAAACCTAAGTCCATTCCCGCCTCATAATATTTCAGAGATGCCCGTGCAGAAGTGATTCTTTCTACGGCGATATTGACCGGAACTTGAAAATAAAACACCAGGTCGGGTTGGGGGGCAAAGCTGTATAAATTGCGCACCCAATCTGGATGTACCCCGCGGGCTACATCTCGGGCAAATGCTGTAAATGCATACCGGTCAGCCAGGACGATTACTCCGGCGCGCAGCATCGGCAGCATGTGGTTTTCCCACCGCTCAGCAAAATCTGTGGCTTGAATCAAACTAAATGTGGTGGGAGTAAAAGCTTTTTCTTTTTTACCCAATTTGGTTGTGCTTTTGACAAGCGGAGAAGAATTCCATTCACTGAAGTGAACTGATTTTCCTTGTGAAACCAGCCATTTGTAGAGCAGGTCAATTTGGGTGGATTTCCCGCTGCCGTCAATCCCCTCTACCACAATTAATTTTCCCTTGAATTGATGCGGCTTTAACATACTGCACCCCTATCCGTGATAACTGTCGAGAAAATTTATCATCATTATAGCATTTTGGAAGCCTGGTATTCAAAAGGAATTTTTGGGATCGGGGTATCTGCAAATGGTTAAAAAACAACATCCCTTGCGGGATGTCGTCATATGAAAGGCAGTTTGATTTTATCTATACATCGGTATCATCTTCGTCCATGCCGTCAACTTCATAAAGTTCGCCGGTAGCAATGAAGATGGTGCGCTCGCAAATATTGGTGACGCGGTCAGCCAACCGTTCCAGGTTGTGTACCACCCATAACAGCAGGTTTGCGGAGTCAATGGTGTCTGGGTTGGCGATCATGGCATTAACGATGTGCTTGTAGGCAACGTTGTATAAATTGTCCACTTCATCGTCTTCTTTGGGAATGGACATGGCCTGATTTGCGTTTTCAGTGATGAAGCAGCTTAATGCGCGGTGCAGCATGCTGACGCATAATTCGGCCATGCGGTCAATTTCTGTAATGGGAACCGGAACCACCGAATCACCCAACAAAAAGACAACTTTGGCAATGCCCTTGGCGTAATCACCCATGCGTTCCAGTTCGGTGTTGACTTCCAGCATGGCGGCCAAAATGCGCAGATCGTGCGCCATTGGCTGCTGGGTGGCCATCAGAATTAAAATTGCATTTTCAATCGCGAAGCGTTTATCGTTGATTAATTGATCTTCTTCAAAGACAGTCCGGGCCAACACCTGGTCGCGATTTTTTAATGAGGTTACTGCCCGAAGCGTAGCCTGTTCGACCATGCTGCCGAGCATTAAAATCTCATCCTGGATATGGTTAATTTGTCGATTGAGTGTAACGCGAGTCATAGCGAACCTCTCTTCCCATTCAAGTTTAACCGAACCGTCCAGTGATGTAATCTTCGGTACGTTTATCGTGCGGGCGTGTGAAAATCCTGCTGGTAGAACCATATTCTACCATGAGACCGGCGCGGTCTTCATCCATTGTAAAGAAGGCAGTGAAATCTGATGCTCGCGCAGCTTGCTGCATGTTATGGGTAACGATGATGATGGTGTAGTTTTGCGAGAGTTCACGCATCAGGTCTTCAATTTTCAAGGTTGCAATAGGATCCAAAGCAGAACACGGCTCATCCATCAAGATGATCTCCGGTTTAACCGCCAGGGCGCGGGCAATGCATAAACGCTGCTGCTGGCCGCCTGAAAGTGCCAGTGCGCTTTTCTTTAAATTATCTTTCACCTCATCCCATAATGCAGCCTGCCGGAGTGTTTGCTCCACCAGTTCATCCATATTGCCCCGGTAGCCATTCATCTTTGCGCCCCAGGCAATATTGTCATAGATGGATTTGGGAAAAGGATTCGGTTTCTGGAAGACCATGCCAATCATCCGGCGGATCTGGACAGGATCCACCTCGGTTGCATAGATATTTTGCCCATGATATAAAATTTCACCGTCCACACGGGCGGAAGGGACAAAGTCGTTCATGCGGTTAAACGAGCGCAGCACAGTGCTTTTTCCACAACCAGAAGGACCGATGATTGCTGTGATCTTATTCTTTTCAATATTGAGATCAACAAACTTAACGGCGCGAAATTCGCCGTAATAGATGCTCAGTTGCCGAGCCTGGATTGCATAGGTGTTGTTGTTTGAATTCATTTCTTGATTCATTATAATCGCCTGGAAAAACGGTTTCGAAGGAGAATGGCTATCGCATTCATGGAAAGCAATAAAACCAGTAAAACAATAATTGCAGCGGCAGCGATATTTCGGAACTGGTCTTGCGGGCGGGTAGTCCAATTATAAATCTGGATCGGCAGCGCCGTAAAGTTCGCGAAGGGGCCGCCTGGGTCGCTGGTAATGAAGGTGGAGGCTCCCACAACAATTAAAGGTGCAGTTTCGCCAATGGCTCGCGAGACGGCTAAAATTGTGCCTGTCAGGATACCCGGTAAAGCATAGGGCAGCACATGATTCCAGATGGTTTGCCATTTGGTTGCCCCAAGCCCATAACTGGCTTGGCGTAAAGAATTCGGTACAGCGCGAATGGCTTCCTGTGCATTAATGATCAATATCGGCAGGATCAAGAGCGCCATTGTCATACCTGCTGCCAGTATGGAACGCCCATTGCCGCCTTCATAACCAAAAATCGAGCCGCTTGTAATTGGAGCTAAGGCGCGGACAAATAACGCCAATCCCAATATACCATAAACGATGGAAGGCACGCCAGCCAAATTATCGATGTTCGTCTGAATGATGCGGTTAATCCAATGATCACGTGAGGCATATTCTTCCAGGTAGATGGCCGCGCCAACGCCGATGGGAAAGGCGATTAAGATGGTGACCAGAATCAGGAATAGCGATCCCAACAAAGCGGTTCGCACTCCGGCCAGCTCTGGTTTGCTGGACATGGGTTCTGTGAGGAAGCGAGCATTTAACCAGGAGCGGAACGCAACGGTTGCTTTGGGATATTCGTTGTTAATTTCTGTAATAATCCTGGAACGGTTCACTATGGATTCAAAGAGGTTATAACTCTTAACGACTTTGGGCTGAACAACTTCTTCCATGACCAGCACGTAGAGCTCTTTTGGTTTACGTTCTTCCAGGCCGCCTTGCCGTTCTATGGTACGGATGCGATTTTTGGACAGGTTGTCACGCAAGATTTGACTTAATTCTACGGCCGACAATTGTTCTAATGGCAGGCTGGAAAGAGTCGCTGGGTCTTTTTTGTTTTCAACCGCGGTTAATCCCATGGTCCGATTGAATACTGTCAGGATCAGAGTCGCCAGGAAAATGACCGCTACCAGGGTAGATAATTTGAACACCGCTTCCCACAATTTTGCCTTGCGATGGCGTAAGGTGAGAAACTGATCCAGCTCTGGCGAGGATTGGTCTTTCAGTGGGGTGTTGGGATGTCTCATTCGTACACCTCACGGAACCGGCGTGAAATGGATCGGCTGATAATATTCAAGCCTAAGGTGATTAAGAATAACAGTAAACCAATTGCAAAAATACTGTTATAGTCGGGGGTATCATATGAAAGGTCGCCGCCGGAGATGCGAGCAATGTAGCCGGTCATCGTTTCAGCGGCATTGAAAGGATTAAAGGTGAAGTTGGGACCTGAACCGGCTGCTACTGCAACGATCATGGTTTCACCGATGGCGCGAGAAACTCCAATAATGAAAGCAGCGATAATTCCCGATAGGGCTGCTGGCAGAACGATCTGTAGGGCAGTTTCCAGGCGGGTAGAACCTAGCCCGTAAGCCGCCTCACGCAATGAGCGCGGCACAGCACTCAGCGCGTCTTCACTCATCGAACTGACCAGGGGCAGGATCATGATCCCCATGACCAATCCCGCCGATAGCATGTTATAGATATCAACGGTATTATTTCCAAAAATGAACCGCAAGATGGGGGTCATTGTGGTCAGAGCAAAATATCCATACACAACTGTGGGGACACCAGCCAAAATTTCCAGAATTGGCTTTAAAATACTGCGTGTTTTGGGGCTGGCGTACTCACTGAGATAAATGGCTGTTGCAAGACCAAGCGGTAAAGCTACCGACATGGCAATCATGGATGTGATCAGGGTGGAGGTCACCAAAGGAAGCACACCAAATTCACCAATTTTGGGCTGCCAGCTGGTTGTGGTTAAGAATTCCGCCAGACTGACACCTGTATTGCCAAAGAATAACCAGGCTTCCTTGCCTAATTCAAAGATGATTCCCACCGTTGTAAAAATGGAAACAACGCCGCAGAAAAATAGAAAGGATTGGATGATATTTTCTCCCCATCTGAAGCGGCGTTTCAAGTTCGGCATCACCTTATTTTGATTTTGCACACTGCTTGTGAGCACACCTTGTGATTGTGTCATAACTTTTTCCATGCTTGATTTCCAGGCCAAAAATTGATAGGTGGAGGCTGGCACTCTTTTGAAGGAGTTCCAGCCTCAGATTGTTTGGTTATCTTTCAGCCGGAGGACAATTTATTTCAATGCATCCAGTAATGCCTGTTTGGCGGTGTTCAGGGCTTCGTCGCTGGCTGGGAAGTAGCCGACTTCACCGATCACATCATTGACATTGGTCAGGTAGAAGTTGATGAATGCGGCGACCTGCGGTTTTTCTTTCATGATGGTGGCGTCCGAGTAGATAAACAGCGGGCGAGCTAAAGGATATTCTCCAGATTCGGCGGTATCGAATGTTGGGGTTACCTCGTTGACAGAGAGAATATTGAGGCGGTCACTGTTTTCCTGGTAGTAGGCATAGCCAAAGAAACCGATGCCATATTCGTCGCCTTCCACACCTTGCACGAGGACGTTATCGTCTTCAGATGCCTGGAGGTTGGAAGCTTTGAGGAAAATTTCTTCAGCTTGCTCTTTTTCGTAAACCTTCTGCATTACTGCTTCAATGAAGAAGTCAAAGGTACCAGAGTCGGTGCCGGGAACATAGCGTTTGATCGGCTCGGCTGGCCATTCGGGATTAACATCAGACCAATTCTCCGCTTCATTTGAGAAAATTTTGGCCAGTTCTTCAATAGTGACATTGGTCAGGAAGCTGTTGTTTTTGTTGACGACAATTGCCAATGCGTCTGTGCCGACACGGAACTCAATGGGATTGCGGTTGATGGCTTTGCAGCTTTCAACTTCGGAATCTTTGATAGCGCGGGAGGCGTTAGAAATATCGGTCTCACCGGTTTTGCAGAAGCGTTCAAAACCAGCACCGGAACCGATTGAATCCAGTTTAATATTGCCCTGGCCTTCAAAACCTTCCGCTTTGAAGAGTTCAACGATTGCTTCGGTTACAGGGTAAACAGTGGAAGAACCGGCGGCGTAGATATCACCTGAATAGGCAGCCGGGTCAATTTCAGGAAGTGCCATACCAGATTGTTCAACGACAGGTGCTGCGGTTGGTTCAGCTGGTGCAGATGTTGGTTCAACAGGTGCGGTAGTTGGCTCAACAGCCTGGGTAGGGGCTTCGGTTGCAGCAGGAGCGCAGGCTGCAAGGATCATACTCAGGGCTACAATACTGATCAAGACGATCATTAATGAACGACGCATGTTTTTATCTCCTCAATAAATAATCAATTTCTTACACTTGAAATCATAACAAGCCAGCTTTAATAAAACTGGAAGGATATGTAAAGAACAGATCAACGTTGGTTAACAAATTGTTAATTGGGATATTATTGCATTCGCGTAGATAAATATAGGATTGATTTGGCGAAGTTTCCCATTTGTTGACAAAGCAAGGTATAATTTGGGGTTGGAATTGTGCGAGATCATGACCCGATCTCGATTTTGTGATCAAAATATATTTTTGAAACAGGTATTACCACTTTATGCTCGAAAAATTAGCATCTATTGAAGAACGTTATCAAGAAATCAACCGATTAATGGCAGAAGCCGGAGACGATTATCAACGCGCGGTTGATCTGGCAAAAGAACGTTCTGAAATTGAAGAAATCGTTGCCAAATCTGAAGAATACCGGCAGACTCTTAAGCGCATCGAAGAAGCCCGACAGTTATTGAATTCGGACGATCTCGATTTGCGTGAATTGGCTCAGCTGGATCTGGAAGATTTAGAGCCGCGGGTTGAAATCTTGGAAAACGAGCTGCGGACTTTACTGCTCCCCAAAGATAAACGCGATGAACGCAATGTTATCGTTGAAATTCGCGCGGGTACCGGTGGGGATGAGGCGGCCTTGTTTGCCTCTGACCTTTATCGGATGTACTTCCGTTATGCTGAGCGCCGCAACTGGTCAACCGAAGTGCTTTCCCAAAACGAAACCGGGATTGGTGGATTTAAAGAAATCATCTTTATGGTTAAGGGCAAGGGCGCGTATTCTCGACTGAAATATGAATCTGGGGTACACCGCGTGCAGCGGGTGCCTGCTACGGAAGCGTCTGGCCGCATCCATACCTCTACGGTGACGGTTGCTGTGCTGGCGGAAGTGGAAGAAGTGGATATTCATATCCCAGAATCGGATATCCGGATTGATGTTTACCGGTCGGCTGGCGCTGGCGGACAGAATGTGCAAAAGAACTCTACGGCAGTGCGGTTAACCCACATGCCGACAGGTATTGTTGTGGCCTGCCAGGATGAACGGTCCCAATTACAGAACCGCTTGCGCGCGATGAGCATTTTACGCGCACGCCTGTTTGAAATTGAAGAGCAAAAACGGATTGAAGCCGAAGAAGCGGCTCGCCGTTCCCAAATTGGTTCTGGGGACCGTTCCGAGAAAATCCGTACATATAACTATCCGCAAAACCGGGTGACCGATCATCGGGTGAATATCTCCAGCTTTAACCTGCCCGCCGTAATGGACGGTGACTTTGACGAATTTGTCGAAGAGCTTTCGCTGCGGGATGAAACGGAGCGGCTGTCAGCCAATGGTGATAGCGACGACTGATCTTGATACCTGGCTGCGTGAAGCTCGCCGAAAAATATCCGCGGTCAGTGAAGACCCTGGGTTAGAGGCGCAATTAATCCTTGCAAAAATTATAGAAAAACCACGTTCCTGGGTTCTGGCTCATCCAGAAGCAAAATTAACCTCAGATCAAATGATTCAAGCAAATCGCCTGCTGGACGAATGTTCCGCAGGCGTTCCGCTTCCTTATCTGTTGGGCAGACAGGAATTTTTCGGTTTGGAATTTGTGGTCTCTCCGGCGGTATTGATTCCGCGCCCAGAGACGGAGCTGTTGGTTGAACAGGCTCTGGCCTGGCTGACAGCGCATCCACAAAGACGGCAAGCAGCAGATGTTGGAACCGGTTCCGGTTGTATTGCGGTGAGCCTGGCGTCTCATATTCTCGATCTGCAGGTCCTGGCTGTAGATCAGAGTGCTGAGGCATTGAAGATTGCTTCACAAAATCTTACTCGCCATCAAGTGGATCGGCAGGTAAAAACTGCGCAGGGGAATTTATTAACTGGTGTGACTGCTCAATTTGATTTGGTCTGCGCAAATTTGCCGTATATTCCGACCCGCACACTGCTAACTTTGCCGGTGGCAAACCATGAGCCCTGGTCTGCGTTGGATGGTGGAGAAGATGGCCTGGATTTGATTGCTCATCTGCTGGCAGATGCTCCGCGTTGGATGCTGCCGGGTGGATTAATGCTGTTGGAAATTGAGGCTGGGCAGGGTGAAACCGCTGCAGCATTGGCTGACAGACTACTCCCGCAAGCCAAAAATTGGGTGGTTAATGACCTGGCTGGCTGGCCGCGCCTGTTAATCGTTGAATTTCCGGAGGAATAATCTGATGCAAACCGTTGTTTTGTCAATTGAAGATGAATCCGCGATCGATCGTGCTTTGCAGGTCTTATCTGAAGGCGGACTGGTGGCCTTTCCAACCGACACGGTTTACGGACTGGCCGGGTTAGTCAATGATCACCGTTCAATTCAGCGCCTGTTTGATGCAAAAGATCGCGATACCAGTAAGGCGATTGCCGTATTATTGGGAGATATTGACCATTTAGCGCAAATTATCGCCGGAACCTTACCCCAGGCTGCCTCAAAATTAGCAGCCCATTTCTGGCCAGGCGCATTAACCCTGGTGGTGCCGCGTAATCCGCAGCTGCCAGAAAATATTTCTACCCTGCCAACTGTCGGGGTGCGCATGCCTGACCATGCGTTTGCGCTGCGCTTGCTGCGCGCCAGCGGCCCGTTAGCAACCACCTCGGCGAATCTCTCGGGTGGAGCCAATCCGCTTTCCGCGCAGGATGTTTATGAACAGCTGGCTGGCAGGGTCGAATTGATCCTGGATGGAGGGCGTTGTCCAGGAGGAGTCCCGTCCACTGTTGTTGACTGCACGGGACAAGACCTGCGAATTTTGCGCCAGGGTGCAATTTCGGCTGAGGATATCGCAAAGATTACAGAATAAATTTTAAGCTTTTCTACCGTTGAATAAAAAAGCGCAGTTTTGATCCGGTTGGTCAAAAACTGCGCTTTTTGTTGATGAAATGTCTTAATGTTTCCGGGCAAACAAGAAGATCAGGCAAAGGATTAGCGGGAAAATCCATCCCAGGCAGTTTGCAGGAGATGATGACCCGGGTTGTTCGGCCGCCGGTTGTGTTGGAGTGGCTTCCATTCCTGGTTGAGGGGTAGGTTGGTCGGTTGGTGGTGCTGCGGGCAAGTTGATTGGAGGGTTGCTGCTATCGGAACTGGTGACCTCATACGCTTTTCCATCGGCAACCAGGATCACTTTTTCGCCTAAAGCCAATGCGGCGGCGATATCTGGACGGGTTTCCGCCAGGTCAAAGTAATCTGGCGAGAGGAAAGCAACTTTCAACGTGGTCATTTGATCGGGGTCAAATGCTGTATCCATCCAGATTCCATTTTGTAAAACAAAGGTCCGTGAGCCTACTGCGCGGACAGCCTGCTGAGCAGTGGATGGTAATGTGGGAGCCTGTTCTGCACGGGAGAGCTGGCCTTGCTCGGCGGCCTTTTCCACGGCTCCTTGCCCGCTGACCTGGGTTGGTTGGGCGGCATATTGGTTGAACGCATCGTTTGAAAGGCGTTCCTGGCTGGCTGCGCCAAGCGGCATGGGTTCTGTAACCAGATAAGAAGTATAGGGGGTAATGATGCCGTAGCGGATGGAGAGTTTGACAATCTGGTCAACCGTCTCTGGGTCTGCTCCTTCCAGGCGAATTTTGTTCAGTAAGTATCCGATCTTGCGGGTCGCCCATAAGCGCGGCAGTCCTGCCAGGGCTTCACTGGTATAGCTGAGGTTTTGGGTGAATATCTGGTTGGTAAAGCGGAATTGCTGCAATTCTCCGTTTACTTCACCGCGTAAAGTTAGATCGAACGCCCCGCCGCCTTTGTAACGGCCGGTGACCACTACCTGGCTGCCGCGAAAAAGATCGGGTAGGGGCGTGGGGTAGATATCGTAGGTGGTTAATCCGCCAAAATCCAGTTCCAGGTTGGTAAGGACTGGTGTGCTGATGCCGGCATAAAAAGCGGAGAGGATTTCATCTAGCGGCTCGCCGGGCTGGACATAAGTACTCAATCCGTGGTGTTCCTGGCTGAGCGAATCCAGCAGAAAAGTATCTACATCATAGCCGACACCAAAGGCAAACAGGCGCAGATCATCAGTTTCTGCTTTGGCAAAGTTATTGAGGATTTGTTGGCTGTCCACGACTCCCTGGGTTGGTAGGCCGTCGGTCAGGAAGATCAGATAGGTTGGGCGTTCTGGGTCAGCCACGGCGGCTGCTTCCAGCAAAGCACGATTGATATCCGTCTTACCCTGGGCGTTCAATGCATCTACCCAGCGGATGGCGGCATTGGCTTCTGAAGCAGGCCGCAACGAAACCGCATATGCTTCGTAATTACTGGAAAATGCACTCAAATAAAAGCGGTCATCCGGGTTTAGGTGCTGCAAAATATATCGCAAAGCCTGCTGAGCCTGTTGAAATTTTTCCCCCTCCATGCTGCCGGAACGATCCAATACCAGAAGAATGTCTTTGGGAATGGGCTGCTCGTCCACTTCGGGTTTGGGAGCCAATAACAGCAGGAAGAAGCCGTCTGGATCGGCTTGATCCATTGGATCGCGATAGGTGAAAAGATGGAAAGCTTCGGTTTCTCCAAGCGAATAATAAAGTGCAAAGTCAGTATCCGGAAGGATATTATTGGCTTCGTAACTGGCGGTAAATTCATTGGGATTGGACTGCTCCACATCTACCGGATGGCTGGGTGAATACACGGTGCGGATGGGTTGGCTGGTTTTGACTTCCACTTGAATCGCTACTTTTTCCAGGGGTTGGACAGAAAATTTTTCTGTATTGAGCGGATAGGTGTATTGCACCAGCCCCTCCATGGCCGTTAAAACCTGGCGGTATTCCAACTGGATACGTCGTTCTCCCGCCGGAGGGATGGGAAATATACTGGCTTGTATTGCACCGCGCCCAATATATTCTAATAACGCCGGGTCGCGCAGCTGGTTGACAATTTCCTGGTAGGTTTTCCGGGCTTGTTCCGCATCCAGTACTTTTCCCTGGACAGGTTTGCCGTCTACCCACAAGGTGAAATTACTTACTGCTGCATCTGCCGGTAAAGGGAAGATATAGGTTCCTTCGACTGCCCATTCATTTGGGTTGTAGAAAACTTGATCGACTCGTGTAACAGCCAGTTGGTCTTGAATGGTTACTTTAACATCGTGGTAACGAATGACCAGTTGGGAAATAGGGCGTGGAAAGGGTGGTAATGGAGGGCAATTCTGGTCTAAACATGGAGGAGGCGGCTCGGGAATAACAATGCCGTCTGCCTGAACAGGCGCGGCCTGAAAGAAAAATCCCATTATTACCAACAACCTTAAGAACCAAGGTAATTTCTTCATCTTACTCCTCCTGAACAGAGAGGCCGGGGAAAAATATCTTAAATTAACAAGGGGGCTTCTTTTATTTAGGACGTTTGTCACGTAAAAATAGTTCCGGTTGCAATCTGGATTGGGTCTTTCGTTCTGCTCTTTCGGCGTACAATTAATTTGCGAGTTTTCTCACAAACTGCTCCCCTTGTTTTGAAAGGACGCTATTATGAAACCCATCACCCGTGAAGATGCCCTGGAATATCATCACTTGCAAGGTCGTGCCGGAAAATTATCGGTTATGCCGACCAAACCCTTAGAAACCCAACGCGATTTAAGCCTTGCTTATACCCCCGGAGTTGCCTACCCGGTTTTAGAGATTGAAACAGACCCGGATTTAGCCTACGAAT
>JAJUJY010000069.1 GCA_029265085.1 Chloroflexota bacterium | reverse complement strand
CTGCACTTTTGGGTTGGTGGCTGCTTAAGGAACAATTGACTCCGATCAAGATTTTGGTAGTGCTGGCCTGTTTGGGCGGCAGTGTATTTGTCTCCCAGGCAATGGATCCCTCTATCTGGTCGGTCAACCTGGTTGGGATCATAACCGGAGTGCTGTCAGGTCTTTGGTATGCCATCTACAGCTTGATGGGACGTTCAGCCTCCCAGCGCGGGCTAAATCCCTGGACAACACTCTTTTATACATTTGCGTTCGATACCCTTTTTCTTGGTTTATTGAACATACTGCCAATTCCGATTCCCGGTACGGCGGTTCAGCTTACTGATTTCTTGTGGCTGGATAATGCCTGGTCCGGATGGGGCATCCTGCTCTTACTGGCCGCTGGACCGACCGTAATTGGCTTTGGTCTTTACAACGTCAGCCTGACGTATTTACCCTCCAGCACCGCTAATCTGATCTTAACCTCGGAACCGGTCATCACCGTATTAACTGCCTTCTTCTTATTGGGTGAGCAGCTTAACGGCCAGCAAATCCTGGGTAGTGCATTAATCCTGGGTAGTGTGTTCCTGCTGCGCATTTTTGAAGGGCGGAAAACCAAGAGAGAATCCCTTTCAACCACCCAACCGGAAGTCAGCCAGGCTTCCGCAGATTAACGATTGATCGAATAATGGTTATGAGCCAATCCGCCTTTGTTTGGCGGATTGGTGGTTTTAACCACATTAAATCCAAAACAATTGGAATCAGCCCTCCTCAACGTGGTATGATTAATTTCTCTCCGTTGAAAGGATGGCGACATGGACCGCTTAAGAAAAATTTACCTGGAATTTCCCAAAAAATTTTGGCTTGTCGTCGCAGTTTCTTTCATTGACCGGATTGGTGGAACGCTGCTTTTCCCGTTTTTCTCGTTATATATCACCCAAAAGTTCGGTGTTGGCATGACTCAGGCCGGATTGGTACTGGGCCTGTTTTCAATCTCCGGATTATTTGGCGGCATGATCGGCGGGGCGTTAACCGACCGATTTGGCCGGCGCAAGCTTATTTTATTCGGCCTGGTATTCAGTGCGATCAGCACCTTGTCATTAGGCCTGGTAAATGAATTTCGCCTGCTATTTCCGCTCGCAATTCTCATTGGCCTGCTCTCGGATGTTGCTGGTCCGGCTCACGCAGCCATGATCGCGGATATCTTACCGGAAAAACAGCGACAGGAGGGGTTTGGTATTTTACGCGTGGTTGCCAACCTTTCCTGGATTATCGGACCAACCATTGGCGGATTTGTGGCTGATTTCTCCTTCTTTGCCCTGTTTGTGACTGATGCGGTAATTAGTTGTATCGTGGCTGTTCTGTTCTACCTGCTCATCTCTGAAACAAAACCGGAAACCACTGCCGCTCAGCAGCGCGAAGGTATGCTCGAAACCTTTAAAGGTTATGGTGTGGTGCTGCGCGACTTTTCTTATATGGCCTTTTTGTTTTCCGGAATGTTAATGGGGTTGGTTTACCAGCAGATGTACAACTCGCTCTCGGTTTACCTGCGCGACCATCACGGAATTCAACCACAAGGTTATGGATTCTTGTTAACCACCAGTGCTATCACCGTGATATTATTTCAATTTTGGGTAACCAGAAATATCAAATACCGCCCGCCCTTCCAGATGATGGCTTTTGGCACACTCTTTTATATGGTCGGGTTTAGTTTGTTCGGCTTTGTCTCCGCGTACTGGCTGTTTGCCCTGGCGATTGTCATCATTACCATTGGCGAGATGGTTATCATGCCCACTTCGCAAGCGTTGGCCGCCAACTTTGCTCCCGTGGAGATGCGCGGACGGTACATGGCCGTGTTCGGATTGATCTGGATGATTCCTGCCACGATTGGCCCAGGTGCTGCCGGGATTATCCTGGACAATTACAATCCCAATTTACTCTGGTATATCGGCGGCATCTTATGCCTTGTATCCTCCCTCAGTTTTTATGCCCTGCACCTTCGCCTGGGAAGGCAGCAGCGGTTTGCACCCGCAGCACAAGAAACCACACCTGCAACAGATTAGGACTTTACCAGTATGGATGACCTTGAAGCAGATTTTATCAACTTCACTCCCCAACTCAATATTCGCAATCTTTACGATCACTTTGACGCCCCCATTGCGAACCTGGATTGTGGGACAATGTGCGCTCCGCACAACCCCAGCGGCAAACCGTTTTGCTGTGATATTTGCCATGCCGTTCCGGTCGGCTACCACCAGGAATGGGACTATGTACAGCAGCATACAGATTTGTGGCATAAATGGCGTGGTGATGAATGCCCGTTGGAACCCTGCGACCCTGCCCTGCTCCTGGAAGAAACGCCTGAACACCTGACATTGTTAGCCTGTAAAGGCCCTGCATTTTGCCAGCGTGAATACCGTTCCACCAGCTGCCGCCAGTTTCCTTTTTTCCCCTATGTCACTGCTGATTACCGTTTTTTAGGATTAGCCTATTATTGGGATTTTGAGCCGCTTTGCTGGGTCATTAGCAATTTAGGGTCAGTTACCGACACGTACCGGCGTGAATTTATTGCTACATACGATCAAATCTTTGCCCTCTGGCAAGAGGAATTTGACAGTTATGCCGCCATGTCCGAAGAGATGCGCGAGGCATTTACCGCTCAAAAAAGAAGGATTCCGATCCTCCATCGCAACGGTGGGTATTATTTATTAAGTCCTGGCAGCGAGCGTATCCAACGGGTAACTACCGGCCAATTCCGCCGGTTTGGGCCTTACCAAAAACAATAATCGTCGATTGATCGGATCCAGTAAATATTTCTTGAAACAAAGATTATAATAATCCTTAGCAAAACGACTGAGTATAAAATCAAACAACAACCACCCCCACCGCAGCCGATTGGTCTGCGGTAAAAATTGCTGCTGCATGAATATTCCTATCCAAACCACACACCCGAAACCTTCCCAAACCCACACCCTGCTGCGTTGTTTTGGTTACCTTAAGCCACATTGGCGCATGGCCAGCGGGGCTTATTTGACCATGCTAATCATCGACGCCCTCAACATGCTCAACCCCCAATTAATTCGTTGGGCTATAGATCAGGGAATCAAAGTCAGCAACCAGCAAGTTCTAACGATTGCGGTCGTTACCCTGTTACTCCTGGTGATTATCAAAGGCTTTTTGACCTATTTGCAGGGGCGCTGGACGGAAGTCGCCTCGCAAAATGTGGCTTATGATTTGCGCAATGAGCTGCAGCGCAAGATCACTTTACTGCCATTTTCTTTTCATGACAAAGCAGAAGCGGGTGACTTATTATCCCGCGCCATCCAGGATGTTGAACGAATCCGCTTTTTAACCGGTCGAGCGACCTTTCGGGTAGTGGATGGCATGGTCATGATGGTCATTTCGGCCATAATTATGATCACCATGAATCCCAAGTTAGGTTTGTTGGCATTGGCAGCTATGCCCCTCCTGGCATATCAATCCATTCGATTTGGAAAAGTATTCCGGCCGCTTTCGATGAAAATTCAAAAACAATTAGCGGTCATCACCACGCGAGTGGAACAAAATTTGCGTGGTACACGCGTGGTAAAAACCTTCGCTCAAGAAGACAAAGAGATCGAGCGATTTGAAACCGAAAATCGTCAATGGTCCGACTTATCTGCCCATTCAGCCCGCTTACAAGCCGTCAGCATGCCCTTACTCCAATTAATCGCTAACTTAAGCAGCGTAGCGATCCTTTTATACGGCGGCATGTTAGTTATAGACCAGCAGCTCTCAATCGGTGAACTGGTCGCATTCACAACGTATATGGGACAGCTGGTTTCGCCGGTACGCTTCCTCGGTATGGTGCTTCCAATGATTGCGGTTGCGGGCGCTGGCGCCGAACGTATTTTTGAAATTCTGGATACGGTTCCGGAAGTGAGAGAAGAACCCGACGCGCCAGAGCTAAATGTTCATCAAGGATTCGTTCGTTTTGAGAATGTCTCATTTTCCTACGGGCAGCACCGTGTTTTGCAGGATATTTCTTTTGAGGTTCAACCCGACCAGGTTGTAGCTTTGCTTGGCCCAACCGGTTCAGGAAAAACATCCATTGTCAACCTGATCCCACGATTCTATGACCCGACCCAGGGGACCATTCGTATCGACGGAACGGATATTCGCACGGTTACACTCAATTCATTACGCAGTCAAATCGGGATGGTCTTGCAAGAAACGATCTTGTTCGAGGCTTCCATCCGTGAAAACATTACTTTTGGAAAGCCTGATGCAACCCAGGAGGAAATCGAAACAGCCGCCAAAGCTGCACAGGCACACGATTTTATCTGCAAGACAGCCCAGGGGTATAACACCGAAGTCGGCGAGCGCGGTGTGACCCTCTCCGGCGGGCAAAAACAACGGTTGGCCATTGCCCGTGCCCTATTGACCAACCCGCGCATCTTGATCCTGGATGACGCCACCTCCAGTGTCGATTCTGAAACAGAGTACCTTATTCAACTGGCTTTACAAAGAGTGATGGAAGGCCGCACAACCTTTGTGATTGCTCACCGGCTCAGTACGGTTCAACAGGCTGATCTGATCCTGGTGCTGGACAAGGGGCATGTTGTAGCGCGCGGCAAACACGAGGAACTTCTGCTTACCTCCCCACTGTATAACAAAATCTGCCAGCAGCAATTAAAAGGATAAAAGGGGAAAAAAATGGGTTTCGGTATCGGCGTTTCTAATCCTGGCATGGGGCCGCGCGGCGCCCTGGACACCTTCTCTGGCGGAGAAGACCAACGTGGAGCGGTATTCAATAAACAGGTCGTTGTCCGGTTATTGGCCTATCTCAAACCGTACAGCCGGCAGATGGTACTGGCCTTTCTTACCATGTTAGTAGTTACAGCATTCACCCTGCTGACCCCATATTTGCTTAAAGTCACCGTAGATCAATACATTACCCAGGGTGACCGGGCTGGCCTGATTCAAATCTCCATCTGGACTGGGTTGGCTTTTGTTGGTCTATATACTGCAACCGCGGCACAACAATATCTTCTTTCCTGGGTTGGACAGCGCGTATTGGCCAATCTGCGCAGCGATTTGTTCCGTCACCTGCAAAAGCTTTCCCTGGGATACCATGACACCCATATTGTGGGAGTTACAGTGTCCCGCGTAATGAATGATGTTTCTACGATCAATGAGCTGCTTTCTCAGGGCGTTATCACGCTCATCGGTGATTTTCTTGTTCTGATTGGCATCCTGATTATTATGGTATCGCTCAGCCCGCAGCTGGCATTACTCACCTTTATTGTGCTGCCTTTGATGATCCTGGCCACAATCTGGTTTTCCAACCGGGCACGCGGCGCCTTTCGCAAAACACGCACTTCGGTAGCCAAGGTCGTAGGCGATCTGGCTGAAGATATTTCGGGGGTGCGAGTGATCCAGGCTTTTGGGCAAGAAAATACCAGCCAGGAACGTTTTAATCAGGTCAACCAGGAGAACCGCGAAGCCAATATCAGCGCGATGACTCTTTCCTTCATCTTCCTGCCAACCATTGAGTTCCTGGGAGTTCTCGCCACTGCCATTGTGCTCTGGTTTGGCGGGCAGGCTGTGACAAACGGACAGGTTACCCTGGGTGTGATGATCGCATTCTTATCCTATGTAACTCGCTTCTTCCAGCCCATCCAGGAGTTGAGCCGGATGGTCACGACCATGCAATCCGCGATGGCCGGTGGCGAACAGGTGCTCAAACTACTGGATACCGAACCGGAAGTGAAAGACCTTCCTGATTCCGTTGATCTGGAGCTGGACCCTGCCAGCGCTCCCCGCATCACCCTCGAAAATGTCAGCTTTCACTACCGGCCTGAACTACCGGAAGTGCTGCATAGGGTTAACCTGACGATTGAACCAGGACAAACAGTTGCATTGGTCGGCCCAACCGGTGCAGGAAAGTCCTCCATCAGCAACTTAATTGCTCGTTTTTATGAAGTCAGCGAAGGCTCTGTCTGTATTAATGGGATCGATGTCCGTAGTGTCCGCCAGCAATCCTTGCACCGCCAGATTGGCCTGGTTCCCCAGGATTCCTTTTTATTCTCCGGAACCATTGCGGAAAATATCCGCTTTGGCCGCCCGGATGCCACCAACGAAGAAGTAGAGCGGGCAGCTCAATTAGCCAACGCGCATGAATTTATTGTATCCCGTCCCGATGGTTACCAGACACATATCCAGGAAGGCGCTTCCAATTTATCGGTCGGGCAGCGTCAGTTGGTCTGCATTGCCCGTGCCATCCTGACAGATCCGCGCATCTTGATCCTCGATGAAGCCACCTCCAATGTAGATAGTCTTACCGAAGCATTAATTCAGGATGACTTGCGCAAGCTCTTTAAAGGGCGCACATCCATCGTGATTGCGCACCGCTTATCAACCATCCGTAATGCCGATCTAATTTGTGTGATCCAGGATGGACAGGTGGTTGAATCAGGCAAGCATGAGGAATTGTTGTCGCGGCAGGGTATCTACGCCGGACTTTACCAGCGCCAATTCGGAGAATAGGCGAAATCTTGGCGAAACACCTTAATCTATATATAATCAATCAACAACCAAACAATTGAGCAATGACCAATAGGTTGCCCATGAATTTCACAAAATTTATTACCAATAAATTTATTCGTTACCTGATCCATCAAAATCTGGTCATCGCCACCCTTTTGGTAACGCTGATCAGTATCATCGTCTCGCTTATGATGACCTACCTCGTGTCAATGATTTTTACCAATGGGCTTGACACCGCCGGGATCAGCATCGCCATCATTGTTCCTGGATTAATTGCTCCTGTTTTTAGTTTTGTATTTTTAGGAATCCTCAAAGAGTTAGATCAAACCCGTTCAGAATTGGGTGTTTTGGCTGTTACCGATGAATTAACTGGGGCGTATAACCGGCGCAAATTTATTGAAATCGCCCAACGCGAAATCAGCCAAACACACCCCAATGTCCCGCCGCTTTCGATCATCTTGTTTGATTGCGACGATTTTAAAAATATCAACGACACACATGGACATCCCTGCGGTGATATGGTCCTGCAGCAAATCAGCCAGATATGTCAAAAAATGATTCGCCGCCAGGATATTTTTGCCCGTTACGGTGGTGAAGAATTTATCATTCTGCTGCCGGAAACTGATTCAATCCATGCATTGGCAGTAGCAGAACGGTTACGGGAAACCATTGCCAACCAAAAGATCGGCTGCGACGAAAAAACGATCTCCACAACCGTGAGTGTTGGAATTTCCACCTTGCAAGAATCCGGAGTTGACTTTGATGAATTATTGAAACGTGTTGACCGGGCAGTGTACAAAGCCAAAGAAGCTGGAAAAAATTGCGTCGTTGTGCAATAAAAATGTTCCAACCATTTTCGGAGTTCTATCCAACGGTTTTTGCAGATATAAACAAAGCTCTACATGCCTTATGCGAAGGAATCCTTCCCATTCTTGACCGTCAGCTCATTGGGATTATCTTGCACGGGTCACTTGCCAGCGGAGATTTTCATCCCAACCGCAGCGACCTGGATGTGGTAGTCGTCACCGCTGGTGAACTTAACCAGAACACTTTCAACGCGCTCAAAAAGATGCACACCTCTTTAACTGCCAGCAGCATGAAATGGACAAAGAAAATGGAAGTGTCCTATATCCCCAAAGAAGCGCTGCAGAAATATGACCCAGCCCAATCCATTCACCCTGCCCTGCGCGTGGACGGCAGTTTTGAACTGGACGGGCACGGCCGTGATTGGATTATCCAGCGTTACCTGATCCGCACCTATGGCATTGCTTTATTTGGCCCATCCCCCGCGGAATTGATTGACCCGGTTGAACCGGAAGAGGTTCGCCAGGCAGTCCGCGACACCCTGGCAGATTGGTGGGCGCCGATGCTGAAAGACCCTGCCCGGATTCACGATGCAGAATATCAGGCGTATGCAGTTTTAACTATGTGCCGGGCTTTATACACCTTACAGCATGGAATGGTTGCCTCCAAGCCGGTGTCAGCTCGTTGGGCAATAGCATATTTCGATGAAAAATGGTCTCCGGTCATCAAAGCCGCATTGGCATGGGAAAATGGGCAAAGCTTTGACCAGCTCGATCAAGTTTTAAGTTTCATCCGGCACACACTGGTTCAGGCCAAAGTGCTTGAATAGTCCAGTGATATTCAATTTTGCAGGAAGGAATTCGGGGGAAGGAACGTATATAACGTATCGCATTGATTATTGCAATTCGCCCATTGTTTTATCTGCCATTAAATAACAAAAACTCATCATCCACCCGGCGAATAAAATCCTATAATAAAGATAGATCAGTAGATATATCAATGAAAAATCTTCCGTTTGTTTGATGCGGAGGTTGAGATGAATTGGTTCAAACGTCTCATGCAAGGGTTGGGATGGAGTATTTTGATTCTTGCCCAGGCAGCCGCCGGAATGCTCCTGGTCTTTGTCTTTTCGCTGATGCTGCCTCAGGTCGATGTCGCTACGCGGGGCGGCTGGCTGATATCGCTGCTGGGAATATGGGTTGGGTTTACCGTGGGGCCAGCATTGGTTGGCTCAGTGGTTTTCTCTTTTCGTAAAACCAACCAGCCGCTTTTACTGCCGCAGCGCTGGATATTCACCGCACTCTTTGTAGTGATACCCCTTTTTATATTGCTTCCCCTTGGATTGGCGATTGAACCCGGCGGCGAAGACACTGAATTTGGCATTACCATTCTTGACCGCTGGCAGCCTATTCTGGCGCAAGCAGCCTGGTGGCTAGGCATTTTGGGCTTTTATACCCCATCCTGGTCCAAAAAGAAGAAGTGACCATTTCCTCATCATTTTTCAGGGAGGAATTTCGATGTCTGTGCTGTTAAAAATTGCCTATTACCAAAACCGCCGCGATGAAGTGCCCAATCAGGAACTGGCACGCGAGCTGGCCGAATCAAATGACGTGGAAGGCATTCGCGAAATTGCCGAAAACCTGTGGAATAAAAACAAGAGCGTCCGCAGTGATTGTCTCAAAGTTCTTTACCAGATTGGCTATCTCAAACCGGAATTGATCGAAGACCAGGTTAATTCTTTCTTGAAATTACTCAACGACAAAGAAAATCGCATGATTTGGGGTGCAATGATTGGTCTGGAAACCATTGCCAGCCGCCGCGCGGATGCAATCTGGCAGCAAATCGATACGGTAATCCAGGCGGTTGAAAAAGGGACGCTGATTACTGTGGTGTGGGGCATTAAGACGTTGGCGATTGTTGCAGCGGCGGCTCCCGCTTATCATGGTAAAATCTTTCCGATATTGATCCATCAGTTAAGCACCTGCATTCCACGCGATTTTCCACTCCATGCAGAAAGCATTCTTCCTGCGGTAGATGCGGCTCACGCACAAGAATTCAACAAGGTGTTGGAAGATCGAAAAAGCGAATTAACCCCTGCACAGTTGAAACGAATCAAAAAGATCGAAAAACAGTTATCCCGCCTGCAATCATAGAAATTTCCGGCTCGACCACCGATCCAGCCAACGCAAAGGACACCAACTACCATGCGCCAGCTTACTTCGATCCAGGATATTACCTGCCAGGATGTCCTGAAAATATTGGATTGTGCTGAACACTTTATAAACGGCGAACGCCTCAATTTTCGCGGCCTCACATGCGCCTATTCATTTGAAGGAAACAGCCTGCGCACCCGCGCTACCTTCTTGAAAGCATTAAATGCTTTACAGATCCAGGCGATTGAACTGCCCAACCTGCTGAAAACCAAAGAAACCAAGCACCACCTGGCAGGGTACCTGGATAACTGGCTGGACCTTTTCATCATCCGCGAATCCAATCATGCCGAACTGAAAAACTTTGCGGAGGCCAGCCGGCGGCCAGTGATTAATGCGATGTCAGGATATGAACATCCCTGCGAAGTGTTGGCCGACCTGTTTTCTGTGCGGCAGCATTTTGGCACCCTGAAGGACTTGAAATTCTGCCTGGTTGGACCCACCACCAATGTACTCCGTTCCTGGGCACTCCTGTGTGAAAAAATGGGATTAGACTATATCCAGGTAATCCCGGCGGAGTTTCAGTCCGACCCATCTATCTCAAATCACGCGACCATTCAATTGCAAGAAGGCATCCGGGATGCAAATGTTATTTTGACCGATAGCTGGCCGGAGAATTTTAACGATCATAACTATCAAATCACACCCGAAGCGCTCAAACAGGCATTCCCGGAGGCTTGGTTAATTCCCTGCCCGCCATTTGACACACAGCGTGAAGTCAGCCAACAGGCCATTGAATCCAATTATTTTGCAGGGTATGATCAAAAAAGCTGCCTGTATCCTGTTCAGTCAGCCATCATCACAGCGCTGTTACAGAGATAACCCATGAATCCACTTCAATACCTCTCGATCAAACAGATTTTCCGGCAGGATTACCTCTCGCATCTATGTATTCTCACACCGCTGACAATCTTAGGTCTCATAATTTTGTCTCTTTTCATTCCCACCTTGCCGCTTCCATTTTTAATTGCCTGTGGTATGGTTTCACTTATTCTTGCGCCGCCCATCCTGATTCTACGGTACCTTTTCTTTCGCCGTGTGTACCAGCGGGGCGTAATGGTTGAGGGACAAATTAAAGAATTGTTTTTCCAACGCGGGCGCGGGCGAATTAGCTACACCTATGCATGGCAAGGCCAGGAATGGAATACAAAAAATTTCATTATGAAGACCAATCTCACCCGAACCTTTGCACCAGGACAAACCGTGACCGTTGTCGCAGATTCGCAAAATCCCAAAAACGCTTTCATCGTTGAGCTGTATCAATAATCAATTATCAGAGGACCCTTGAATAAAAACCCCACAGATGCTTTCCCTGCTATCACAACCGAAAGGTTGGTCTTGCGTGATTTCACTGAAACGGACATCGATTTTGTTTACCGGCATTTTTCCGACCCGGAAGTTTGCAGGTATTTGTTAGACGAGCCGCCCCTAACAGATTTATCCCAGGCTAAAATCCTACTGGATTTTTTACAAAATTCCGAAGGAAAAAACTACAACCGTTGGGCGATCGAGTTAAAAAGCAGCGGCCAGGTAATCGGTACCTGCGGATACCATCATTGGCAAAAAGACTATTTCCGGGCAGAAATTGGATACGACCTTGCTCCCGATTATTGGGGACAAGGATACATGTCTGAAGCGCTCGCGGCTGCGATCGATAACGGGTTTGAACGGATGAATTTACACCGGATTGATGCCCTGGTATACCCGGAAAATCTGCGTTCGGTCCATTTATTGCAAAAACTGGGCTTTCAAATCGAAGGCACCTTGCGGGATTATTTTTACCAGGATGGGAAATATTACGATCATTACATCCTCTCCTTGCTCAAACCAGAATGGCCAATTCGAAGATAATCGTGTAGAAAACTGACCCCAACTAGAAAACAGAAAGACAGGGAAAATGAGTGCGTTCCGCGAAAAAATAATCCAAAAATACCGGCATGTCGCCAACCTGCCGGATGTTCTATTCGCATTCACCTTTCCCCTCCGGCATAAGGCCATCCAAAAGTTAGGTCTTATGCCTGGCAGCCATATCTTAGACATCGGGTGCAGTTCCGGAGCGAATTTTCGTTTTCTAGAGCAAGCCGTTGGAAAAAGCGGGCAAATCACTGGCGTTGATCTCAGTCCAGATATGGTTCGCCAGGCCAGGCTTCGGATAGAAAAGAACGGCTGGCAAAACATCCGGGTAATCGAGCAGGCCGCAGAAGAAACCTACCTTTCCGAACCTGTGGATGGCGTGCTGTTATTCGCCATGCATGACGTGTTAACCTCTCCGCTGGCCCTGGACCGAGCATTGGCATGTCTGAAACCGGGCGGCAAGGTAGCCGCGGCCGGCCCCATGCTGGCTGCTAAATTACCCGGCAAAATGCTCAACCCAATGATACGGAATGTGTTCCGTCGTTTTGCGGTCTCCAACCAGGATATGGATTGCCCCTGGCGGCTTTTAGCGGAACGAGTCAAGCTCGAAGTTGAAATTCTTGGCCCAGGCATCATGTATCTGGTTTGGGGAACCATATAATTATTTCAAGAAAATATTTTTTATACCAGGAGCAACATCATGCGCACAATTGGTTTGATCGGTGGAATGAGTTGGGAATCATCGATTGAATATTACCGAATCATCAACCAACGCGCCCGAGAAAAATTAGGCAGGCTGCACTCTGCCAAAAGCGTGATGATATCGGTTGATTTTGCTGAAATCGAGGTGCTGCAACACAACGGCGAATGGCAAACTTTAACTCAGCTGATGATTAACGCAGCCCAACAGGTGCAGCGAGCCGGAGCGGATTTTTTGGTGATCTGCACCAACACCATGCATAAAATGGCAAAAGAGGTTGAGCAAAATATCAACATTCCCCTGCTGCACATTGCCGATGCAACCGCTGAACGAATCCTTGCACAAGGCCTGCATAAAATTGGCTTGCTAGGCACAAAATTCACCATGGAAGAAGATTTTTATAAAGGCCGGTTAATGAATCGGTTTGGTTTGGAGGTCGTGACCCCGAATCCAGCAGAAAGAGATATCATCCACCGGGTGATCTATGATGAACTGGTGACTGGAATCATTTCTCCTGCCTCAAAAGCCGCCTATCTACAGATCATTGAAACTCTCATCCAGCAAGGTGCTCAAGGCATCATATTGGGTTGCACGGAGATTGGTCTGCTGGTTAAACAAAGCGATTGTGCCGTCCCCTTATTTGACACAACCTTGATTCACGCTGAAGCCGCAGTAGATTTCGCTATTCAGACGGATGATCAGGATACAATAGACTCATAATCGATCACTCGGTTAATGTCCATGAGAGCAATTCCTGGTTCGTTTTCAAATGGAGGTAGCTATGAAACCTGCCCTGTTGGTAATTGACGTCCAAAAACAATTTTACGGAATTAATACGGTCACTACCCAGTCATTGAAAAGTGCCGTTGAATATATCAACGCAGCAATCGATTTATTCCGCGGTAAAAACCTGCCCGTGATCTGCATCCAGCATATCGACCCGGAAGAAGATTTGATCCCCGGCAAAGAAGGATTTGATTTGCCAGAAGATTTAAAAATATTACCGACTGACCCCCACATTCATAAGACCTACGGAAATTCCTTCAATAAAACCAATTTAACCGAGATCTTGCACTCTCTCGAGGTCGATACAGTCATCGTTACCGGGTTCTGCGCAGAATATTGCGTTTTAAACACGATCCGCGGAGCCAAAGATCAGGACTTTGCTGCCATTATTTTACGAAATTCACTGGCCAGTGTAGAACCCGAAAATATCCCTTTTGTCGAAAAAATTAATGACTTGATCTCTTACAGTGCATTAAAACAATTTTTGAGTAAACAAAACCAGAGTAACCATACCGATGAATGACTTTACAAACGCCAAAATTGAAATATTTATACCGGAAACCCATTTGGATGGATTAAGGGAAGCCCTGCACCAGGCCGGTGCAGGCGTGATTGGAAATTATGATCATTGCCTTTCGTTTTCCAGCGTGCGGGGGAGCTGGCGGCCATTATACGGTTCTACCCCTTACCTGGGTGAGGCCGGTAAAATATTTGAAGGCAGTGAATTGAAAGTTGAAGTAAATTGTAAGCGAGAGATGATCCCAGAGGTTTTAAAAGCAATCCGTGCGGTACATCCCTATGAAGAACCGGTCATCAATATCATTCCGCTGGCCAATCATTTATTCGAATAGAATGTATGTATATAAAACCGCCCGATCCAGTACACAGATCGAGCGGTTCTTGTTTAACCAATCAATTCAGACTAGATGAAGACAATCTGAGCGCCTTCGGTCATGTCCATAAAGTCACCCGCAGTGACAATATCTTCCACGCCGTCGATAAAGTCTTCTTTTTTCAGGCCAAACATATCCACAGACATCTTGCAGGCATACAGTTTGGCACCGGCATCCGACAGCATTTCCAGGTATTCTTTCACGGAAGGAACGCCCAAGCCATCCATCTTATCCTTCATAATTTTGGTGGCGAAGGCAGTCATACCCGGCAAAACACCCATCAGGTTGGGGATACCCAGGTTGCCCGTGTTGAGTCCCATCAGGCTCATCTTCATGCTGGTGTTGGCAACTGGCGCAATCTCCAGGTGATCAATTCGTTTCTTGTTGATCATATCCATACCCCAGAAGGTAAAGAAGATGGTGACATCAATTCCATTCCCCAAAGCAGCCCAACCCATCACCAGGGCCGGATACACCATGTCCAGCGTGCCTTTGGAACAAATAAACGCGATCTTGCGATTTTCTTCTGTCATTATGATTTCTCCTATTTTTCAACCTGATAAAGCGCTGGATTTATACACAACCTTCCGGTTTGCCTAATCCAGAGATACGGGCAACTTTCTTTGCCGGTCCTTTGGGGAAAAGAGTAAACATTTCTTTGGTGGAAATGCCGGTTCCTGTAGTGATGGTGCGTAAAGTAGGAGCTTTCCCGCTTGCAACACCGGTTTGACGGCAAAAATCAACCACCTTCCAATGCGCATCGGTCAGTTCCGCAATACCTTCTTCTTTCGCAATTTCGACCGCGATTTCCTTGGTCCATTCAGCCGGATTGGTCATAAAGCCTTCATCATTGACCTGAACAGTAACACCTGCAATTGTTTTTGTTGCCATAATTATCCTCCGAGAATTTTTGATGATAGATTTCTATCCAATTATTTTTTAATTCGCTATTTGATTTATGCTTTCGGTTCAGCTTGCTTGCCAACCACATGCAAAACCCGCATCGTCAGAGCCAAACCGCGCCGTACTGCCGGGTCACCCATCTGGCGCAGCAAGCCAAAGGTAGAAATATCCACCGGCTTTTCAATTTCTTTTTCCGCAACCATCAATGTATTGCGCACAAAAGACATGATTTCCGGCTGGGTCATATCCTTAACCGTGTTCAAAATCAGGACAATATTGTCACCCAAGCGGTTGACATCTTCTTCTGTAAAGGAAGTTACGACATTATCCATCATGCGCAACCCACCGCGCGCAAAGGCAAAGTATCCTTTGTTATCCAGTTCTGTTGTGATCTCAGTGACTTTGCTGACGCCTTCTTTTAAAATCGGTTCAGCAGTTTCCACCAGATCCGTGACAGAATCTAACTGATCGAGCAGCATTTCCAACTGCGGACCATGCCGCACCAGTTTCTTTAGCAGCCGGACAAGGTCTTGCGGATCAAGATATTCCTGCACCTCTTCCAACTCTTTGGCTGCCAGCTGCATGACCTCTTTGGCAATTGGTTTGGCTGTCTCAATCAATTCGTCCCGCGATTCGCGCTCTTGCTCAGCCATGCGCGCCTGTTCGGCCAGGTAAGCCACCTGTGTTGTCAGGAGATCTAGTTTCTGGTTCAGTTCCTGTAATGTCTGATCCATATCTCCTCCTATACTTTCCATTTACCGGCCATGTTCATTGTCGGAGGCAGTGGCAGTTCATTGCCTTTCAGCAAGATATTCCAATACATCCAGCGGAAGATCAATTTACCCCAGTGGTTAATTTCAGATTCCTCTAACAAAGTAAATGGTCCCACACCCGGCATCGGATAACGGCCAGGCAGCGGCTCCTGGGTATAGTTGAAGTCAATCAACAAGCCCTTGCCAAACCCCGATTCGACAAAGCAATTGGCATGTCCATCAAAAGTAGGCAGCAATTCCTGTCCTTCCGTATAACGCATGAAATTTTCGCCAAACAGGTCAATTGCAAAGTGCGCCACAGAGCCAGCCTTAGAAGCCGGCGCATTAGAAGCATCGCCAAGCACAAAGATATTAGCATAGCGGTCCGAGAGGAATGTATGTTTGTTGACCGGCGAGAAATTCAATTCGTCACCCAGCCCGGATTTACCAACCACATCGGCGCCTTTATTGAGCGGCACAGAAACCAATAAATCGTATTCCACTTCGCGCTCATCATAAGAAACAATCTTTTTCGCATCCGGGTCTGCCCGTTCGATCATGAATTCAGGTTCCACGAGAATGCCTTTTTGCTGGAGCATTTCACTCAACAACTTAGAAGCAATCGGTTTGGTGAACGCCCCCGGAAGCGGGGTAGCATAAACCAGTTCAACCCGGTCGCGGATTCCGCGCTCATGGAAGAACCAATCTGCCAGCATCAAAAACTCCAGTGGAGCTACCGGGCATTTGATCGGGTTTTCCACGACATTGACCACCAACCGGCCGCCTTCCCAATTACGCAGTTTTTTCCAGAGGGCAATAGAACCTTCATACGAATAGAAGGTATGAATGGATTTGCCCCATTCATGCTCGCTCAGGCCAGGAGTCTCTTCCGGGTGAATATCCGCGCCGGTCGCAATAATCAGGAAATCATACTCCAACACAGTGCCATTACCTAAGCGCACCTTATTATGATCCGGCTCGATGATTTCAATGGTTGACTGGATATATTTTGTTCCGCGAGGAATGAAGTTTGACTTCGGTTTTACCACTTCCTTGCTGGTGTATACCCCAAACGGGATAAACAGATAACCTGGCTGGTAATAATGAACTGGGTCCTGGTCCACCAGGGTGATTTGCCATTCGTCCATATTCAGCATCTTTGCCAACCGGTTGGCCGACATGGTACCCGCTGTACCCGCACCTAAGATAACCAATTTCTTCATGTATTATGCTCCTCAGGAAATTTGCGTCAGATTTGCAATCTGCTGCAAGCGTTCAATGTAGCTAATCCGCTCGCGTAATATACTTTGAATAGCCCGAGCCGCCGTGCCTGGCCAGTTTTCAAGCCGGGTATGCTGATCCGGGCTGATCACCGCAATCGTTCGAGCAGCACGTTGTAAAGCTTCCAGCGAAATACCAAGCTCAACTGCTAACCGGCGCATACGCTCTTCTTCTTCCCGTGCATCGGGCAGTTGCCAATAAAACTGGCCTGAAAGGAACAGACCAACCTGCTCACCACGATCATAGACCGGTGCTCCGACATACCCCATTCCAGCAAAATCGATAAATTTTTTAATACCACTTCCGCTTTGTTGAATGAATTTATGCCAGGTGGTTTGATAGGCCTCTTGCCCAGTAGGAGAAGAAACCAGTAATTGGTAAAAAGCATTCGGATGGCTGATCTGTGTGAGCAGCTCGCCGCGCATATTCAGCACAAGCGCCGCAATCTGGCTGACATCCGAGAACAAATCCTGGATCGTCTGCACACAATGGACCGGGAAGGTCGGATCCGCTGATTGCTCTACAGACTGCACAGCAGGTTCTTCACGACCGAGCAAACGCTCCACTTCGCGGCTGGGGAAGCGCCACTGCTGGCCAATCTTGACACCCTTCAGGCGGCCGTCTTGCAGCATCCGGTAAATCGTGATCCGATCCACCTTGAGCAGTTCGAGAACTTGTTTTGTTGTAAGCAAATCATCCATATTGTTATAATTTGATATAGCAATTATCCTGTAATCAATATAACAACCTATAACAACTGTATATAGTGACAAATGTCACGGACAAATGTCATGATTCGTTCTTTTTGTCACAAGACATTCCCTGCCTACCTGTTTGGCTCTATAATGAAAGAAAATCGGACTCAGATCAATATCTCCACAGTGTTTCCGCCGCTCAAAGGATTTCAATCAATATGAATGCCGCCAAAAATTGTTTCATCACCCCTGAAATCTCTCAAGAAGACCGGAAAATTATTTGCAAGAATCTTTTCCAATATAATGTCATAGCCACCCAAGAACAGCTCGGAAAACCCGATATCTCCATCAACCTGGCACTTAAAGGATCCGATGGGCAGGTTTATGGTGGAGTTTTATGCGATGTCTTTCTGTATTGCCTGTATATTGATGTCCTTTGGGTGGATGAGCGCGTACGTGGAGACGGTTACGGTAAAGCCTTAATGCTTGAAGCGGAACGAATTGCCAAAGAGAACGGCTGCACTTTTGCGCACACTACCACCTTCAGCTACCAGTCGCCGGATTTCTACCAGTATTTAGGATATGAAATTTTCGGCATCCTCGATGAATATCCCAACGGGATCAAACAATATTTTCTCAAGAAAAAACTGTAAAATCTATGGCTCACTATAAACTTCGCCGGTGTTCAATTTGTAAGCGGTACCATGCCGAATATCTGGTACCCGAAGATGGCATCCAACGCCACTATTGCTATGATTGTTGGAAAGCAAAGTTTGGCGCTCCGAAACCTGATCCAGCGGATCAACTAATCCATCAAATCGCCGCCATGTTCGCTCAGCTTCCCCAGGTAGAGGCAGTAGCTCTGGGAGGTTCATCTGCTGGCAAACAGACAGATGCCATTTCAGATATTGATTTATATGTATACACCCGCGAAGAGATCCCAGTCTCAGAACGCGAAAAAATCGTAGAGGAAACCGGCGGAGCTTCTACCGCCAACCTGGGGCTAAATTATTGGGGGCCAGGAGACGAATGGTATAACGCCAAAACCGGCATTGAGGTCGATATCGTTTATTTTGACCCCGCCTGGATGGAAGACCAAATCGACCGGGTTGTCCGGCAATTTCAAGCCAGCCAGGGTTACACCACTTGTTTCTGGAGGACAGTTGCCTTTTCAAAAATTCTTTATGACCGGAGTGGTTGGTTTCGAGATATGCAGATACACAGCCAGACCAGCTATCCTGAAGAATTGCGCAAGAACATTGTTGTATTAAATCACCCACTCCTACGCGGCATTATCCCGGCCTACCTCCATCAAATTGAAAAAGCGGTCAAACGCAGCGACCTGGTCAGCATGAATCACCGCCTTGCCGCCCTTCTGGCCAGCTACTTTGACATCCTCTTTGCAGTTAATTACACCTTGCATCCCGGCGAGAAGAAACTGGTGCAATTCGCTTTAGTCAATTGCGAAAAACTGCCCAAGGATTTTGAAGCAGATATCCAGGCTGTTCTCCGGTCAGCGGGCAATCCAGCCAATAAATTGGTTGGCAATCTCAACCGTTTATTGGATCATCTAGATGATCTGCTCATTCAGGAATGGCTGTTTCCTGATTCATAACCATATTTTTTCAGACGAAGCACATCGCTTGCTCATCAAGACACACCTTCTAGCAAGAGCGTGTTTTATCCTTGCGCGACCAAAGTCAGCTGGCAATGCTTATTATCATCGTTGGGTTTTCTGCTCCGCCCATTCACGATCCAGAATTGCAAACCAATCTTCACTGTACCAGTGTCCCTTGAGCCACAAGCTGTCCACAAAGCGGCCTTCATGGCGCATACCAGCCCGCAGCAACAAACGAGCAGAAGCCAGATTTTCCGGGTCGCAATTGGCTCGCACCCGGTGAAGATTCAGTGTTTCAAACAAATATCCCAACAATGCTTTTACAGCTTCGGTTGCATAGCCCCTGCCCTGGAATGGCCGCGCCAGGGTATAGCCAATTTCTGCCTGCTGATGATCTTCATCCAAAATCTGGAAAACACAATCACCAATTAATTGCCCGGTTTGTTTTAATTCAATCGCGATTTGATACCATTCGCCGGGTGTTCCTGGCAAAACATCCTTTAACCGCTGCACAAATTGGGCTGCCTGCTCAGGCGAATACGGCGTATCCCACCCCTGATAACGAGCAACCTCCGGATCAGAACGGTAATCGGAAAAGGTCAAAATATCGCCATCCTCAAATGGGCGTAAGATTAAGCGGTTGGTTTGCAGGGTAAATGCCATCGCTTTTCACTCCTCTTGCAGCATCGTAAACAAGCCCTTGCGCTCTGCCAGCCAGACATCAAATGGCGGGTGGATATCCATGTCGGTTACCAGTGCCGGGTCCAGTGTGCGGCCTTCGTAAGTCAGGCAAACCAAATCATTCAGTGCCCTGGCACGCCGGTCTTGCGGTACGGAGGCGTGCAAGTTGTACGGGTAATTATAATCTGGAGGCAGCAAGCGCAAGCGCTGCGGTTCAATAGCCGTGACCAAGATAGCGCTCAATAATGCCTGGAAAAGAAAAACCCGGTGCAGCGAATCTGCACAGGCCGCAGCTTGAAAGGTATCGTCATTAACCAGCCGCTCAAACAAATTCAACCAGCGCTGCATCAGGCCCAATCCCGGCCGAAAAGAAAAACTATGCGAATTAAAATACGCACGGATCACCTGCTTGCCCACAAACGATTCGACCACCGCTTGAATATCGGTCGCGCCAACCGCACGATAAATCCCCTTCCAGAAATCATCCAACGGCTCATCCACCAATCGCCCAACATTTTTGATGTGCACCGGTCGAACAGCCGCATCAAAATCATCTCCTAGTTCAAACAACGCTGGCGGGCGAAGTACCAGGCAATTCGGGTCCATCCAAACGATCGATTGAACCGATGAATCTGCCATCTTCTCCGCCTGCGCGCAGGCAAAGACTTTTTCTGCAAACAAGGCAGAGGAGATCTCGGTCGGCACTTGCAGAGAAAAAACCGAGACGTCGTCACCAACCAGGTCGGCGCAAGGACATTCCGCAGGATCAGTTGTAAACAGCCAGATCGCGCAGCCGCGCAGCGGGCCGCCAAAAGTATGCAGACTGTCCATCAACAATCTTGCGCCGATAACATCATGGGGAGTTTGCACCACCGTCGTCCACACCATTGATCTGGTTGCCATGCCTGATCTCCTATATAATGATCCTATCAAGCTTACTTCGTTATTTTAGCTTTTTTTTTATAAATCGATTATCTTAAATTAGGTGATTTTGTCGCCTTCAAAATAATTTCGAAATTGATCAAAGCCATCCATTACCCAGGAGCAAAAATGAAACTCAGGATGAGAAATTATCAAAACGGTGAAGATTATTGGCGTATTCGCCAGTTCTTGCGCGATATGCTGCCGCTCAATGAAATGCGCCAGCGCTGCTGGGATATCGCCCGGTTTGACTATTGGTTTTGGCACGGCGTGAAAAACTGCGAACCAATTCCCTTGAATGAGCAGGTCTTTCTCTGGGAAGATCAAAATCAAAAAATCAAAGCCGTTCTAAACCCGGAGGGCAGTGGAGAAGCATTTCTACATGTCCACCCAGATTTTCTGGATACTGAACTTTTAAAAGAGATGCTTACCACCGCGGAAGTAAATCTGGCCACCAAAGATGAAACTGGCAAGAAAAAGCTGACGGTATGGTGCAATCAATATCAAACCCTGCTCGGTAATCTTTTACAAGAAAATAAGTATACAAAAGGTCGTTGGGTTGGGTACGAGCGGCGGCAGGCTTTAGACGCTCTAACGCCAGACCCACAAATTCCAGGCGGATATCAAATCCGCCCGATGGGTGATGGTGCGGAATTATTGGAACGCTGCTATACCTCCGGGCTGATCTTTCACCCGGACGATATTCAATACGCAGTGGAAAATCGCGCTGATGTCACCTGGTATCGCAATATCCAAAATGCACCACTCTACCGCCGCGATCTGGACCTGGTAGCTGTTGCCCCCGATGGCGCTGT
>JAJUJY010000290.1 GCA_029265085.1 Chloroflexota bacterium | reverse complement strand
GGATGCACTTTTTGTGTCAATACAGGCTTTTTAGTCTCTCGTTTTACTGTTATTTAGGGATTTTTAGCCAGGTTTTTTGGTCAGAAAGTTGAGTAATTTAATATCGGTTATTATATCAAGTGCTTCTTTGATATTTCGCTGATTTTGTAAAGAGGTTCGCTCCTATGCAGGGGAGAGCCTCTTTACTATTTCTTTAACTCCCAGAATATTTATCACCCTTCGTAAATTGTAGGCTAAGAAGTGAAGCTTATTCTCTGTTTGCACAGATTTAAGCCCCCTGATTAGAAAGTAATTGAAACCCCAAATGATTTTAACAACACCAAAGGGATGTTCAACAATCATCTGGCGTTCAATGTATAGTTTTTTGTTGTTGCGGGTTCGACGATCAACTTCATCCAGAAGCGGTTGCTCCAAATTACAATGAATAATGCGTCCCTTTTTAGATTTTTGTACACGCAACTTTTAAGTGGCATTGTTGACATGCCCGGTTATTTTTGTAAACCATTTCTTCTACCTCCGCCTCACCCTATTAATTCGATTTATTTACTGTTTTCCCTTTTCTGTCCCGGGTGTTTTCACACAGTCTAGCGTCCTCCTGTTTTTTTGCGTTTTCTGGATAATGAGAATGATCAGTCTGAAAAATAGAAAGTGCCTGGAAACCTACAAAAAACCTGGGATCTATCGTATATAAAATTGTAATCATGATTTTTTTCCTGGCGTGACTTCTAAAAGACACTCTTATTATTGAGAAATCCTTAAACAAAATTTTTAATATTTGTGCAAAAGAACCCTATTTATTGGGATGTTTTCAAATATGCACGGTTGGCACGAAATTTGCAAATAGATAGTACAACGGCAGAGGAAGGTTTGGACTTTTTAAAGGTAGGTGGTGAAGAAATCTTGTGCAGAATTAACCCGGAGATTACATGCACTAAAAAGCCCAGAAACCGCACCCTGAAAGTGACTAAGGTAAAATTGGAATGTTTGTTCAATGCCCAGCAACTAATTCTAATGCCGGGTACTGGCGGAAAGATTGTCTGGTTTTATCGGCCCCATCAAAAATAGGGAAAAATGAACTGATTGATGCATGTCTCTGAGGATCTAATGGAAGAAAATCTTGTTGGAAAACGAATAAAGGGGGACTTTTCATGAAAAAAGCGTGGACAATTGGAATTGTCGCTATCCTGACCGGTATCATATTTTCTATAGGTATGTTTAAGGTGCCTCCTACCATGGTATTGGTCATGAAAGAAATGAACGCAGGTCTGGGGGTAGCTGGCCTGTTAATGTCCATGGTCGGTCTGGCCAGTACTGTTTTGGCTTTGCCGGGTGGCGCAATTATGCAGAAAATTGGTCCAAAAAAATTGGGCTTGGCGTCGATTGCCTTTGCATTGGTAGGCAATATTCTTGGAGCAGTTTCTCAGAGTATGTCAATGTTGCTGGTGAGCAGATTGATCGAAGGGATTGGGTTTGGCATGATCGGTTTGGTCGTTCCGGCGATAATTGCGGCCTGGTTTCCGGCAGAGAAACGTGGCTTGCCGATGGCTATTTGGACCTTATGGATATCCATTGGCATGTTGGCGATATTCAATGTAACAAACGTAATTGTCCCAAGCTTTGGCTGGAGAGGAGTGTGGTGGTTTGCAACGATTCTCTTCGTGGCTGCTGCAATAATCTTTGGCCTATTCATTAAACTCCCGGAAGCGGGTGAGAACCCGGAAATGGATACACCTGCGGAAAAGGTGTCCATTCTGGAAGGCTTTAAGGCACCAGGTGCTTGGATGCTCGCCATTATCTTTTGTGTATTCGGGTTTGGCAATGGTGCTTTTACAGGGTTTTACCCTACGTATCTGGTTAAATCATTAGGAATGAATATGGCGGTTGCCAATTCTTATTCCAGTGTTGCGACCGTCGGTATGATGATCGGCGGGATCCTCATGGGGATTATCTTAAATCGAATTAAAAATAAAAATCATGGCATCGTAATGATTGCTTGCTTAATCATTACCGGAATATTCTTCTATTTCCAATTTAAAATTACGTCAGTTGCAGTTGTTTTGCCGTTTATGATTGCTATTGGAATCGTATTCCAGATGATTCCTCCGATTATCTTTACCATGGCACCGGATGTCGCTACCAGAGTTGAAACCATACCTGCAACCATGGGAATCATTATGGTGGGTCAGAACCTTGGTGGTATCTTCAGTACAGCCGTCGTTGGCGCCGTGGTGGAAAGAGCTGGAGGAGTATGGGATGCAGCAACTATACCATTGGTTTCGGCCATTTTGGTTGGCCTGGTTGCGGCTGTTGTTTTGCAAAGGATAGTGAAGAATAAAAACACAATAAATGTAAGTTTAAAACAAGCAGAGAGGGGTAATGAATGTGTGCTTTAGACCCCCGACAATAGAAAAACCAAATAAATGCCCAAAATGCGGGAAAATGAATCCCGGTACGGCAAAGGAATGCAAGAACTGTAACGAACCTTTACCCGGTAAATAAATGAGCAAATCGTAAGGACAGATATATATTTCGCTGTCATAGATAGTGAAGTATGTATACCAGTAAAAACAGCATGATAGTGCTATCTCCAATAAGCAAAATAGATGTCTATAATAAGGAGGAAATATAATGTCCAACGATGTAAAGACTGTATTTAAGAATATCAGCTTTTGCGGTTTTGGCTGTGGTGCCAACTCTGCAGAAGTCGATGTGAAGGATGGCAAGATCATCCGCGTGCGCCCAATGCGCTTTGATCAGGCTTATGATCCGAAGGATTTCAACCCTTGGAAGATCAAATCAAAAGATGGTAAGGTATTGGAGCCCACACTTCGTTCCTTAATCCCGCCTTTCTCTTTTGTATATAAGAAAAGAGCCACCTCGCCCAATCGTATTCCTTATCCGCTGAAAAGGGTAGATTGGGATCCCAACGGTGAACGTAATCCGCAAAACCGCGGGAAAAGCAAATTTGTCCGCATCAGCTGGGATGAAGCAACGGATATCATTGCAGCGGAGATCAAGCGTTTACATAAAGAGTATGGCCCGTATTCTGTTTTGGTGCAGTGTGACGGTCATGGGG
>JAJUJY010000291.1 GCA_029265085.1 Chloroflexota bacterium | reverse complement strand
GCCATGGTGGTGGCATCCATCTTCTTCAGAACAGAGGTCAGGATGATGCCAGCGTAATCGGACTGGGTTTCGTACCAGTCGGAGTCCACGCCGATGAAGTAGATCGGAGCATCAGCAGTGAAGCGTTCTTTGATGGCGGCGGCGGAGCCGATACCAACAGGACCAGCAACGGGCATGATCACATCAGCGCCATTGTCCATCAACTGGGTGGCGAACTGCTTGCCGAGGTTCTGATCTTCAAAGGACTGGGTGAACTGACCGGTCTGGGCAGCGGGATCCCAACCGAGGACTTCCACGCTGGTGCCCTTTGCCTGGTTGTAGTACTGCACGCCGTAGTAGAAGCCATCCATGAAGATGGTGACGGGCGGGATCTGCAGACCACCGAAGGTGCCGACTTTGCCGGTCTTGGTCATGCCAGCAGCGAGGTAGCCAGCCAGGAAGGCGGCTTCGTCGGTGTTGAAGACCTGGCCGATGACGTTGGGCAGGGTGGGATCGTAGGCGAAGTCAACGATAGAGTACTTGACATCGGGGTTCGCTTCAGCAGCGGCTTTGGTGGCATCGCCGAGTAAGAAACCGACGGTCACGATCAAGTCGCATTTTTCTTCAACGAATGCGTTCAAGTTCTTTTCGTAGTCAGCAGCCTGGGTTGATTCCAGGTATTTGCCTTCGACGCCCAATTGAGCCACAGAATCCTGAACACCCTTCCAGGCGGTGGCATTGAAGGATTTGTCATCGATACCGCCGGTATCTGTTACCTGGCAAATTTTTGCCTTGGGGGCGGCGGGTTCTTCGGCCACGGGGGCCTCAGTCGGGGCAGCTTGCTGGCAGGCGGCCAAAATCATGGACGCAACCAGGATAGCAGCAAACACAAAGTATAACTTTTTCGACATGCGGGTTTCTCCTCCTAAAAAATTGGATGGGGGAATTGATATTCAGGCAAACATGGAGGTTTGTATTGCCCTCCTAGTTAACCTTGCCCCAAGTATACAACCGAATGCAAACGGATGCAAGACGCATTCCGGGGTGAATTCGGTTGTCAGTTCCCTTTTATCTTTTGGGATTTCGCTTCACCGCGGCGCACGCCAATCATCATTGCCAAAGCAACTGCCATGAATAACGGGCCAATAACCATGATGGAAGCATAATTATTACCGCTGAATTGGACGATAAGGCCATTGACATTTGGGCCTAGAATGGCTGCCATGGTGGAAAACAGGTAATACAAACCAGTGTAGGTGCCGATATGTAAATCGTCTGTCATATCCACAACCATGGGGAGTGAGTTGATATTGATTAATGCCCAGGAGAACCCTGCGCCCATTAAAATCAATCCAACCACGGGAATATTCCCTAAAACAGGGAGTTTGGTTAAGCTGATCGTAAGGGTCTCAGCCGGGATCAGGAACATGGCTAACATGGCAGAAGATAACAAGACAATCCCAGTCATGATGGTATTGCGCCGTCCAAAACGACTGCCGATAAATCCGGAAGGCAAAGCCATTAAAACGAATATCAGTGAAAGTTGGCCTAATAATCGGGCACCATCGGATGCAGCCATTTTGAGGTGGTTCACAGCATAGAGGGTGAAGAATGCCTCAATCGCATTATAGGCAACAAACCAGCAGAAGATCGCCAGTAAAATCCGGAATGCTGATTTATCTTGTTCACGGACAACCTGCTTAAGGCTGAAAAATAAATTGGGGGGTGTGGCATCTGTGGTTTCAAATTCTTTGGGTTCACGAATGAATATAAAGACCATCAGGGAAGAAAGAATCACCAGCCCGGAACCAAGCCAAAATGGATATGCAGGGTTCATTTCATAAAGATCAGCGCCAAATAAAAAGGCGATAATCGCGCCAATGCCGCCCATAAAGTTGATGATGCCGTTCGCCTGAGATCGATATTCAGACGGGGTAATATCTGGCATCAATGCGACAACCGGGGTGCGCCACAGAGCCATGCTTAGCAGCAGGGTGCTTGTGCAGGCCACAAACAAGGGCAATACGGATTGGATGGGGATCAATCCGAAGGCCAGGGCACCCAGGGGAGCGCCAACCAGAATGAAAGGCATGCGGCGGCCGATGGGAGTGCGCAGACGGTCTGACCAGGCACCAATCGGCGGCTGGATGAGCAGCGCGGCGATATTGTCCAGGGTCATAAAGAAACCAATTAAGGCTGGTGCCAAATTAAATTTATTGGCAAGAAAAATGGGAACATACGCGTTATAAACACTCCAGATAACGCTCACACCAAAAAATCCAAACCCTAGCAAGAAAGTTTTTCCGAAATTGAATCTTTGTTTCATAATGCGCCCTTTCCGAGGTTAAGTTGGGTGTAAACACAGGCGAAATACTGCCTGGAGGCTTTCGGATTTATTCTTTTGAGTCGATATCAGGTGGAGTTTTATATGAGGGGGTATAACCCTGTTTTTTGATTTTTTCCAGGAATTTTTGATCTCTGGCGGATAGTTCCACCGCGTCTAATAAATCAGGCCGGCGCTGCAAGGTGCGGATCAAAGATTGTTCCCGCCTCCATTGTGCAATTTGAGCATGGTTTCCGGAGAGCAAAACATCCGGCACCTTCCACCCGCGATATTCTGCCGGGCGAGTATAGTGGGGGTATTCCAGCAAACCGCTGGCAAAGGAATCATCCATTGCACCGTCAGGGTCTCCCAGAGCACCAGGGATCAGACGGGTGACACTGTCAATCAACATCAAGGCGGGTAATTCTCCCCCGGTTAGCACGAAGTCACCAATCGAGATTTCATCTGTCACCAGGTGATGCCGCACCCGCTCGTCAATCCCTTCATAACGGCCGCATAATAGAGCGATGCGTGGATATTGGGCTAATTCCATGGCAATTTTTTGATTATACGTGCGTCCCTGGGGGGTGAGGAAGATTAACGGACACTGCGGAGGTGCGCCGAGCACATCTTCAACGGCGGTAAAAATTGGTTCGGGTTTCATCACCATACCGCCGCCACCGCCAAAAGGTGCGTCATCGGTGATATGGTGTTTGTCGGTGGTCCAGGTACGGATATCGTGGAGATGAACATCTAAAAGCCCGTTCT
>JAJUJY010000027.1 GCA_029265085.1 Chloroflexota bacterium | reverse complement strand
GAACCCTGCGGAGGTATATACCAGTACATTGGATACTGCGGCTCCATTGAGTGCCACGGAAAAAGTCCATAAAGAATTGAATACTGCCAGCATCAAGCCGTAACATACCAAAAAGATTAATTGGCGCGGTTCGACCCGGAATAACTTTGGCCGGAAAATTGCGAAAAATATCATTAAGGTCAGTGCCGAAAATCCAGCGCGCCAAAAAGCCAGGATCAGTGGAGGTACCTGGTAGGATTGGGTCAGGACGCGTGCCAGGATAGCGGTGAACGATAAAACTACAGCGCTCAACATAGCAATTGAATAGCCGCGGGTAGGATTAGATTCTTTTGAGATCATTCTTTTCTCCATTAATACGTTTCAGCTTGCATTATAGATAAGAATTGGCCTGACTGATAGAGCCAATATCAGCTAAAATTAACCATGCCACTTATTTTGTTGTGAAATAAGCTTCTTTGGAAAGGGAAAAGGTATGCGCATCCCACTGGACCGGCAAAGCGATATTCCACTTTATCAGCAAATTGAGGAACATATCCGCCAGGGTATTCTCTCGGGCAGCCTGGAAGAAGGCAGCCGTTTACCAGCCTCGCGCCAGTTGGCGCAAGACCTGGGCGTGAACCGGATCACAGTTGATACAGCCTATGCCGAATTGGAGGCCGACGGCTTGATTTATTCTCAGGTTGGCAGTGGGACTTTTGTTTCGCCGCTCCATCTGCTGCCTGATGTATTGTCGAGGATGCCTGAAGCTGATTGGCCTGCGTGGCAGAAATCCCTGGATGGGGTGACCGGAAATGCATTCAAACAAGTTTTGGACCAAATGCGGACCAGTGCGACAAAACCAATCATTGATTTTTCCACCGGGATTGGTGATGCGCGCTTGTTTCCTGGGGAAGATTTTCGAAAAATTATCCAGTCTGTGATGCGCCGGGATGGCGCGGAGGCATTAACCTATGGGGAGATCCGCGGCTATGCTCCTTTACGCCAAACGATCGCTCATATTATGGCCAGCCAGGGACTGCAAAGTTCACCGGAGCAAATTCTCGTTACTTCTGGTTCACAACAGGCAATGGCGCTGGTTTGCCAATTGCTGCTCAGCCCTGGCGATACGGTTTTTGTTGAAGCACCGACCTACGGGGGTGCGATTGATTTATTCCGATCACACCGCGTGCAAATTATGGGAATTCCTACGGATGATTTGGGAATGCAGGTGCAATCCCTTGAAACCATGTTGCAAAAGGTGAAACCCAAACTAATTTATACCATTCCCAATTTCAATAACCCGACCGGAACCTGTTTGAACAGCCAGCGCCGCCGCCAGTTAATCGCTCTGGCGGACCACTATGATGTGCCGATCCTGGAAGATGATTTTGTGGGAGATTTGCGTTATGACGGCCGCGCTCAGCCTGCTTTAAAATCACTTGACCCGGGTGGGCGGGTAATTTATGTCAGCACGTTTTCCAAGATGCTGATGCCCGGTCTGCGGGTGGGGTTTCTGGCAGCCGAAGGACCGGTGTATGAACAACTGGTTGAGTGTAAGCGGGTGCATGACCTGGCGACTTCCAATTTGTTTCAACGGGCATTGGAGGCTTATGTCAGTGTTGGGCGTTACCAGGCGCATCTGCGCACCTCTTGCCAGGTTTATAAAAAACGGCGAGATGCGATGATTCATGCAATCCAGCGGTTTTTACCTGCAGAGGTTTATTTATCACCGCCGGCGGGTGGAATATTTATCTGGCTGCGTTTACCGGCGGGTTGGTCAGCGGGTCAATTGCTTCCTGCAGCTGCCAGGCAGGGGTTACTCTTTGCCCCTGGAAATGAGTTTTTCCCGGACCACCAGCAAGGGGATCCTTATATGCGGCTTAACTTTGCGTCACAAACCCCGGCTGAAATCGAAGATGGTATCCTGAGATTGGGAAAAGCCTGCAAACAGTATGCGGCAAGTGTGAAATCCTAACAAAGTGTTTCAATGATCTGGTCAATGCTGGTAAAGATCCACTGAGGAGTGTGTTTTTTTAGGGCTTCAATGTCACTGTAGCCCCAGGTAACTGCGCCAAACGGGATATCTACTTTGTGGGCTGCTTCAATATCGCGGATTTCGTCACCGATGTAAATGGCTTCTTGTGGTAAAAAACCGCTCCGCTGCAAGACCTTCCTTAAGCGCGCTGATTTTCCAAAGACGGAGACATCGCATTCAAAATAATGGATGCATGTAATTGGTTCTTTTCCTAAGACGGTCAAGACATTCTCGTACGCATTGGAAGTAACGATTGCAATTTGCGCCCCGCAATTGGATAACTGGCCTAACATACGATCAACCCCTTCGAAGCGGGGGATTTTAGAAATTTCCTGGGACATCAGGCGTTTAAATTGACTGCCCATTTGTGGAATTTTCCAAAAGGGCACCTTAAATTGGCGCACAATTTGTCTGGCGCCCATTTTGCGCAGGGCTTCGATGTGATCTTGTTCAATCCTGGCATATCCATGATGGTCGGCAAGCTGGTTGGCTACCGACAATAAAAATGGAAATGAATCTGCCAACGTACCGTCAAAATCAAAGATGACCAGTTTATATTTCATCGGAGGATAGCATTTCTTTTATATTCAGGATTTGCTGAAATTGGAAAATCGAGGATAAGAATCAAAACCGCGCCTGCGGATTTATTATTGAAAATTATTATACCGGAGGCGATGCTTGCTTTTTGCTGGGATTAGCGTTTTACCCTCCTGAAAAAGACAGCTTCAGGAAATTTTTTCCACAATCAGCAAAAAATCAATTTTATGTGCCCAGCCGATAGATATTGCGATATTTGGAATAATGGCGATGATTTCGCCTTCCAGGCTGTTAAGAAATTGTTCTAGCCGCGTCTGGTCCTTGGTCATGCGAATTTCAAAACGGTGAACTCTGTATTTCATTTTGAACCCTCCCATATCGTTCAGAAGAGGTGTATGTCACCTGGCAGAGGGCAACGAATGGTAGGTAGCGTTGCGCTGTCGATTATTGCTTCATTACAAAGAACCACCTGATTTGCGGGCCATGTGGAATTGCATAGCTCGTTGAATGTTGTTCTGCAGGTGAATTGAACTCACCATGCACATCCATTGTACAAAAAAATATCCTTATTCGATCAGGTAACTTGTGCAAAATCCCACAGGCCTACTTGAATTCTAACTAAATTTGTTATATACTATATTTAAATTGAAGTATATAATAAATAAACAATATAGATTTCGTTGCTGTCTGGTGAAAGGAGTGGAAAGATGTACGTTATTCGTAAACTCAAACCCGACTACGATTTCTATGGAATCCTGGTTCCCTTTGCTGCGATATTGATCGGGACGGCGGTTGGCGTTTTTGTCAGACCATCGGCTGGTTTTTTGGCAGTGGGATTATTCTTTGCAGGATATGCTTTGATTTCCCTGTTGACATTGGTGCGCACTCGCAATACCGGCTTTTTAGTGATGATGTTGTTCCAGGTCTCCGGCGGCCTGGTCTGCTATACCATGCCGTTATTGATTGATCATGGAACGGGACGCCCATTGTTAATCTTGTTCCAGGTCTGCACATTCTTTTTCTTGATCTGGCTGATGTTGTTGGTTGCTGGCAAGAAATTGAAATGGCGCGGTCGTGAAATTTTGGAATTGGCGGGCAACCCGGTTGAAGAAATTGGTAATGGATATACTCCACGCCCGCTTCCGGTGGGTAAGACCAATTATTCTGATCAGCAGATCCTGTCTTTTTCTGCCTTTGCGCTGAAGAACTTGATTGCTATGCCGTATATCGGCAAGAATAAAGTGGTATTTGTGCCCGTCAAACAAGGAAATGAATTTTCTTTTGTGGTTGGTATGAAAACCGATTATGCCAATGAAACCTGGGTATCCTTTGATTTTGAAGGGAAGGTTACGGTCAATATCTCTCGCCGTGATTATCTGAACTTCAAGGAGCCATTGGCATTTGATAAGTTGTGCACCTCGCTGGGTAACCTGTTTATTGAACTGGTCGATCTTTATCTGCGCGGTGAAGGAGAGCGGATTATCGACCGGATGAATTCAGTCGGTGTACCATATTATTCATAGAGGCTGACATGGACTTCAAAACTGCTGCAAAATTAAGTTCATATCTTTCCAAAGATTATGCGGAAGATTTTTTTGAGATGTTGGTAAATTACCAAAACGTATCTGCTTCCGAGGCTGCCTCGCGGTTGGGGCTGCATATTCGCACTGCTCAAGATTTTTTGGAGGGATTGACTTTGTTGGGAGTCCTTCAACAGGAAGAAGTGTATGAGAAGAAACGTCCGTATTACCGCTATTCGCTCAAAACGCATCGAATCCAGATCGATATTGATTTGAATTCAATCAAGAAAACTCATACTCAGGCACAAATGACCCGTTTGATCCGGGAAAATGCTGCTGCCAGGGCAAATTTTTCTCTGGCGCGCGGCGGCGAATATATCAGCTATGTTACCTTTTGGACAGGAAATGGGCGTGACCGCAAGGAGCGTAGGCTCAGTCTGACCCTGCCGCAAGGACTATTTTTGTTCCATTTACCTTTTCCCAATGCGGACTATCTATCTGTGGCTGATATTGCTCATAAGGCTGGCATTGAAAATGAACAGGTCCCAGAAATTCTGGATATTCTGGAAGTCCTGGAAAAATATAATATTATCGAGGTAAAGAATTAGCCGTTCTTACAACGATGTTTTAAAAAACGCCCCACCTGGGGCGTTTAATTACGTGGAACAATATTCGCGGTTTTCTTGGCTTGCCTCATTTCTCTTCCGGCTCCACACGCCAGTATTTCCCGCCGCCGCCTTCACGGCTCATAAAGCCGTAGTCCACTAAATTACGGCGCAGGAGGGCGGTGTCTTCGTTGTAGCGAGAAATGATTTCGTTGACTTCCTTTTCGGTGTACTGCCTGCCTGATTCAAATGCTTGCAGTACATAACGCAGCAATACCAGATACTTCTTTTCCTGGACCGGAAAAGCTGTAATTCTGCCCTCAGAATCGGTGAAGGCAGCCAGTACCTTTCGTTCAAAGACATCTTCAGCAGGTTCTTGGGCAAGTTTCACCAGGTTTTCTTCGTGCAGCAGGCGTTGGGCCATATCTTTTAAGGCGTCCACCTTTAATGAGTAAAAGTAATAATGCCCTTCTACCCGCACGCTGACCAAACCAGCCTTTGCCAGCTTGGAAAGATGATGTGAGGTAGTGGATAAGCCTAATTGAAGGGTTTTAGCCAGTTTCTCTACAGTGTATGGCTGTTGAGCTAGGTACCCAATTATTTTGAGCCGGTTTTCGTCTGCAAGCGCTTTAAAAAACGAAAGTAATGCGGTTTGAATTTCTTGTTCTGTCATCGCTAACTCCTTGATAACATTTCTATATTTATAGAAACGATTTTATAGCGATAAAGAAAATCTGTCAAGGAGATCCCAGGAATACAGCAAATTAAAATTTTTACCGCGGCGAACAGACTGGCTGCGGGATTAACCACCCGACGGGCGTAGATGTGATTGATGTGGGTTGATTATGCTATGGGCTGCCGCTGTACGGCTTTCTACCTATTGACAGTGATACTTTATTTGAAGTTCAACCCATTCTTTGGGTATTGGTCTCGTTCCTGCATAGGTTGAGCCAGTAGAGAGACCAATCAATTCACTGGGTAAGAATCCTGCCGTTTTTGCATGCCGGCTTACAAATATTTTATAAACGCATCCGGATTATTCAGGAAGTCTTTGGTGATTTTAACGTGTTCCAGATCCTGGTAAGCGATGACTTGAATTGGGGTTGTGTCAAAATTTAATATGACGGCTTCTGGAAATGCCATCAGAATGGGTGAGTGCGTGGCAATGATGAATTGCGCATTTTGTTCCACCATTTGTTTCAGCGCAGCAATCAAGGCGAGCTGCCGGATGGGAGATAAGGGAGCTTCTGGCTCATCTAAGATGTATAAACCGCCCGGCGCAAATCGAGATTGAAACAGCGCTAAAAAACTTTCACCATGTGAGATGGTGTCTAGACCATCCCCATAGCGTTGTTTCAAATCAATCAATTCGCGAGCGTACGGCATACGCGCAAAATTGGCCGCGGTTTCCGAGCGTCCCTGATAATCCTGTTCTACAGCTTTTAAATCTTCCTCCAACTCCTGGCGAACCTGGCTTAATTTTTTGGCATACCCAAAGAAATCTTCTGCACGCAAAAAGAAGCCCTTATGAGTTCGTTTCTGCCAGGAAACCCGCATTCTTTGAGCGAGCTGCCGTACGGCTTTCAGCGAGGGGTCAGTTTGAACACTCTCGCTGCCAACTGTAATTGATCCGACTGCGCAGGCGATGGCTTCCAATAAGGTGGATTTTCCGGAACCGTTTTCGCCGACAAAAAAAGTTACTGGTGCGGTGAAGTGTAGCTCTTGCAGCGATTGGATCACAGGTAAGGTAAAGGGAAAGATGTGATCCGCTGGTGGATCTGATTGGCGAATGGATATTGACCGGAGATGTATCATAGTTTTTGCAGGATGATTTATTCTTCAATCCAGGCAACAACTCTGGCGGGCGCGCCGTCCGCTTCTTGTGTATACAGCGGGAAACAACCCAATGTGAATGTTTTGGGAAGTTCTTGTAGAATGGCCAGATTTTCAACGACGAACAAATTAGCGCCGAATAGCAGGTAATGAATTGGGAAGTGGTGATCTTCCATCCGGTCGATCGAGATGGCATCGATCCCAATCCCTTTGATTCCCAGATCAATGAGCCAGCGCGCGGCCTCCGGTGATAACGCCGGAAAGCCCTGAAAGTATTCTGGCTTGCCCCACAATTCAGCCCAACCAGTGCGAACCACCAGGAAAGCCGCCTGCTTGAGTTCGAGTTCAAGAGGCAGTAATTGCTCTAAAGCGATATATGCATGGGCTTGCTGACGAACATCAAGTAATACCGCTTTACCAAAAAAATCTGCCGCTGGATAGGAATCTAAATTTTTTGCTCCGGCAACCATGTGAGCCGGTGCATCCATGTGCGTGCCGGTGTGGCTGTACATGGTGATCTTCTTTTCGGCAAAACCGTCGGTGGCAATTTGATTTGCCTGCGCGAGAATGGGCGGCTCTGTACCGGGAAAGACGGGCATCTTCGGTTCGATCAGGTGGGTTAAGTCAACGATTTTCATAAAAATTGATCCCTGGGTAGGAAAAACTGGCTGGTAATTTGGGCGATGATACCTTCGGTTTCATCCTGCACGCTCCAATGACCATCTGGGCTGCGGGATTGTTATAAAATCTTGAGAGCTTCATCTAGCAATAGCGGGCAGCGGGAATCAATTTCAATGAAGCATAAATCGAAGAAGTTCCAGCTGCTTGCCTAAACAAACTGGTAGTAATTCTACCTTAATCGCAAGATCAGTTCTATAATTGGGGACAAGTGCGATCATCTGGCACGCTTCTCGCAACCAGTCTGGATACGGTCCCGTTAAGGAATTTCTTCCCTGACATGCCGTAAAAATATTTCCTAAACCACTGGTTGCAGAGAAAACGATGAGAAATAATCTTTATCCAACAAGAAATGTAACGCCCCAGGTTCAAATGATTAACCGTTCACCAAATCGAAATATCCCCAGCATGGCACGGCCGATAAACCGCCGGCGAAGGACGCCGCGCCTGAATCTGAACATTCGGTTAGACCTGGTGACGGTTTTAACGGTTGTATTTGTGATTTTGGCCAGTGCAACGCTGATTACCCTGGTTAATGTGCTTTGGCCAAAAACTCCATCCGCAAAAGCATCAACCTCTGCTCCGGTAGAAGTGACACAGGCCGCGCCGGTTGTATCTCAACCCATGCCGGGAGGGCAGACCAAAATTTTATTACTTGGTTCCGATCAACGCCCGGATGATCCAGGCTACCGCACCGATGTGATTTTATTGATCACGCTGGACACGGATACAATGACGGTGAGTGCAGTTTCTTTCCCACGGGATTTATGGGTACAGGTTCCCAGCCTGTATGAGATGAAGATCAACCAGGTCTTTGCCCTGGGAGGTTTTGAAGCGATGGCAGAGTTATTCCAGGCAAATTTTGGAGTAACACCGGATTATTTCGTGATGACCAATTTTGACGGCTTCACCCAGTTTATTAACAACCGGGGTGGAATTGATGTGGAGGTAGGCGAGTCGTTGAGCGATCGCTGTGATTTACCGCAGAACCAGGGTGGTGAATGCCTGGTTGAGCCGGGAATGGTTCACATGGACGGCCAAACCGCCTTGTGGTATGTGCGTTCCCGCAAGACAACCAGTGATTATGACCGCCTGCGCCGCCAGCAAGAAGTGGTATATGCCCTGGCTAAAAAAGTGCTCAGCTTTGGATCCATTGTGGAATTTCCGAAGATGATCAAAGAGGTTGAAAATAATATCCAGACCAATCTGGGTGTAGAGAAGGCGATTGCGTTTATTCCGCTGGCTACCCAGGTGGTGAGTGATTCGAGCCGGATAAAACGGTTTGCGATCGATGAGAATCAGGCTACACCTACCTACTCTTGGGATGGAATGTGGATTCTATTACCAGATACGGCAGCGATCCAGGCGGTTTTGCAAGAGGCCGGGGTAAAACCTTAAATTCTTACGAAAGTTCAAATATCTCTTATAAATTTTGAACAGGATTTGGCTAAATACACTGCCAAATCCTGTTTTTGGTTTAATAGACGTGTCCGCAGTCGTATTCAACCAACACTTTGCGGTAAACATCTTTCAGGTCTGATGGAGCGCGCGGGTTGAGTACAAAGACCATTTCGCCAAAACCGCCCCATTTTGTAAATGTTACGAACCGGATGGTTACTTTATCATTCTCGATTTGAACAGATGGGGTGTAGTCTATCTTTTTGGCTTGATCGATGATTTCTTTTGGAAGCACCTGCTCAATTTCTTTGAGCTGAGTAGTGACCTTGTCGAGGTCCTGGATACCGCAAAGGATTTGGGTGTCATTATATAGACCAGAACCGGTTAAGTAATATTGATCAGCGAGTAAGGCTAAGGTAACAAATTGGAAATATCCTTCCTCCGAAGGATCGATGTCAATATTTTGTAGATAATCAAAGGCATGGTTGGTCAGGTTGTAAGATTGGTTGGAGCTGGTCTTTTCGCCGTAGGATTGGAGAAAATCGGCATAGGTCTTAAAAGGTGCAGCGCTGGTTTTGCGGGCATAGATCAGGGGTTTACCCCCCAGAGTATCTTTGAAATAAATATAGTCCAATTGATAGCCGGGCTGTATATCGAGGTGGGTGAGCACATCAAAATACCGATTGGGATCAAAATCGCTGTCTTGCCGAAATGGATTTGCGGTGCTGAAATGCTGCGGTAACTCAAGGTTCTGCGTGAGCTCCGATAAGCCGTTCATCGAGGTTTGGCAAATATCCGATAGGGGAATGGGCTGAGGGGGTTGAAGTGACGAGGCAAGGGTAGGTGTGTCGTTAGGGATTGGCGGCTCCGATGGTATGCGTATAGCTAAAGAAGATGCTGCGGCTGTTTCAATGCTTTTCGGAAGCGGGGTGATATTGGATGCTGAAGACGGGATTGGCCTGACGCAGCCGGCCAAACAAATCAAAGATACGGCCAGGCAAAAACCAGCAAAGTGGTGGAAGGGCAGCTTTGATCTCATGGTGGTTGTTCCTTATATCTGGCAGCGTTGTGCCAGGATCATGATATGTTCTTCGGGAAAAATTTCCTGTAGGGTTTCGATTTCTACCAGGCGGCGCCATTTTTCTTCGTTCATTGTCAGGGTGCGCAGCTCGATAATCTTCAGTCCCTGGCTGGCGAACATGGCCTCAAATTCCTGTTGGGTGAAATATTGATAACTTTCTTTTTGCTCGGAATTCCACAAGGCTTTGCCAAGAAAAATGGATTTGGTGATGTAGCGGGTAAAGTCGTGGCGGGTCAATTCGATTTTAAAAGGACCAATCTCTTGATAAACAATCCGAAAAGGTTGGTATTGTGCAGCAAAGACTTTAAAATCCGATAATGCCTGGTGATCCAAAAAACGAATCCGCATTTTTTCTTGCGGGTTGCCGGGAGGTTCCAGCCCATCGAATAATACTACCCAACCTTGTGGGGCAAGTGTCTGAACCCAGGCGCCAAAAGCCGCCTGCACTTGTTGTTTGGCTGGCACAATATCCACTTCACCCAGGTCAGATGAATAGCCTGCGGAAAAAATTTCATGCAGGGTGTTGACCAGGAGAAGAATGTCCACCGAATCGAACTGGACTAACAGGCGCTTGTCCGTGATATCGCCTTCGAGAAAACGCAATCCAGGGTAATCATGCCGGCATTTTGCCAGTGATTTAGCGTTGTAGTCCAGGCCAACGATTTGCTCTGTGTCGCACAATTGGGCGTGGCTGTTTAACAAAGTTCCAATCACCTGTCCTTCCCCACAACCCAGCTCAACTACGTGTAATGGCCGCCCGACATTTTTGGAATGCCCACGTATTAGTTTGGAGGCAGCCAGGATGGCTTCTCGCTTGCCCAGGTTTTCCATCGGCGCAAGGCGCATTTCCCAATAAAAATCCCAAAATTCATTATCTTCTGACATCACTAACACTCACCAGTCCATCAATGATCTTCTCTATTCTATCTTACAAGTTCGTCTATTGAATAATTCCTTCGGCTTGAATAAAGAACATCTATCCAGATGCCCAGGTTTAAATTTCCATAAACCATCCATATGGATGATTTATGGATGGAAAAATCTATTGACAAATTGATTTAAATTGTGTATAGTAATCTCAATCATCTTGATACCATCCATTTGGATGGTGAGTGGAGTATAAAATGTTAGCGAGACCAGTTATCCAATCAATAAATGTTAAAGATGCTACAAATGCTGAATATGAGGCTCTGAACCGGCATAGCAATCGCATCCGCCTGGAACGCTTACCGGATGATCCGCCTATTCCCCTGGATGAATCGATCCGCGGATTCCAAAATATTCCAGGCTTTGTTGAATTCAAGTTGTGGTGTATTTGGGATTCAAGCCAATCCAATATCGTTGCTCAAGGGAATATTTTGCTGATACATGCGGAAGACAACCAGCATATGGCACAGTTTGATATTACAGTTTTGCCAGAGCACCGTCGGAAAGGAATGGGCAATCAGCTTTTGGCAAAGATTGTTGAGGCTGCGCAAGCGGATCACCGCCGGCTGCTGATTGCCGAAACGGTGGACCGGATTCCGGCCGGTGAAGTTTTCCTCAACCGCCTTGGCGCTAAAAAGGGTTTGGAAGCACATAATAATCAATTGCGCATTGCAGATCTTGACCCGAGCATTGTGCAAAACTGGTTGGAAAAAAGCCAGGACCTTTCTGCCCAGTTTGAACTTGGTTTTTGGGAAGGTCCATATTCAGAGGACCAATTGGTTGCTATGTCCAACCTTGTTGAGCTGACCAACCAGCAGCCCTTGGGTGATATCGATATCGAAGACATGCACATGACGCCTGAGCAGCTTCGCCAGGCGGACCAGATGCTTTTCGCGCGCGGCAACCAACGCTGGACCTTCACGCTGGTTGAAAAGGCTACCGGAAAGTTTGCGGGTTACACAGAAACAGTCTGGAATCCAAATCGTCCGGAAATCTTGCGCCAGGAAATGACCGGTGTATTTCCTGAATATCGAGGTAAAGGACTTGGTAAATGGCTTAAGGCCGCCATGCTCGATAAAGCTTTAAAGGAGCGGCCTACCGTGAAGTTTATCCGCACCGGAAATGCCGATTCCAATGCGGCAATGTTGAAAATCAATCATGAATTAGGCTTTAAACCATATCTGGCGAATGCGATCTGGCAAGTTGAAACAGACCAGGTCATCCAATATCTAAACAGGTAGCAAACAAGGAGGCGTATCATGCCCGAAACTGAAAAAATCACAATCAATATGGCCGCTGTAGATTTAGGAAAAATCGATTTGCTGGTTCAAGAGGGGGTATATTCCAACCGCACTGATTTTATCCGTACAGCGATTCGTTCTCAGCTTGAAAAACACACCTTCGAGATCCAGCAATCGGTTACACGTCATGCTTTTGTGGTGGGGGCGCTCTCTTATGACCGTTCTGACCTTGAAAAGCGTAAGAGTAAGGGCGAAAGATTGAAGATTAATGTCGTTGGAATGCTGCATTTGCATGCGGATGTGACGGCTGAACTGGCAGCAGAGGTGATTGAATCCATTCAGGTACGCGGTATGTTTATGGCCAGCGACGAGGTTAAAGCGGTATTGGCGGACCGCGCGAAGTAGTTGGTCTGGATGCTTCATCGAAAATGCCCTCCACAATACAGCTGGAGGGCATTTTATTTTCTGGCTTAAATTGCGAAAAATTAAATTGTTTCGCGGGCTTTTATAAAGGCTGCCACGGTCCGGTTGATATCTTCTGGTGTGGTTGCCCAGGAACACACGCTCAGGCGAATGACCGGCTCATCATGCCATTTAGACCCGCCGCACCAGCACTCTCCGGATTGTTGCAACTCTTTCAAAATTGCAGCAGTTTGCTCAGGGGTGTCGCCGGTGATGAGCACCTGGTTGAAACCAACCTCGTTGAGGACCCGGAAACCTGCTTCTTGCAGCTGGTATGCAGCCTGTGCGGCACGCTCACATAAACCGTCCACCAGTTCCTCAACGCCGCTTTTTCCAAGGGTCTTAAGCGTTGCCCAGAGTTCAATTGCCCGGCTGCGCCGTGACATTTCCGGGGTGTAAAGCATTCCATCCCGGTTGTCGGTATAAACAATATACGATCCGGTAGCTTGCAGAGCGGCGGTTAATGATGTACGGTCTTTGCAGAAGATAATTCCGCAGTCGTAAGGCGTGTTGAGTGTTTTGTGCCCGTCCACTGACCAGGAATCTGCCTTTTCCAACCCTTTAACAAGGTGGCGTTTCTTTTGCGAAGCAGCTGCCCACAGGCCAAATGCACCGTCAATGTGAACCCACGCGCCTGCGGCCTGGGCCAGATCGCAAATAGAATCGATCGGATCAAACGAGCCGGAGTTCACATTGCCGGCTTGTAAAATCAACAGTGTGTTGGAATCCAATGGCGGTAACTGGTCAGTACGCATGCGGCCCTGTTCATCTACCGGTACGATCTCTACACGGTCTTTCCCCAACCCAAGGAAAGCCAACGCTTTAAAAACGGTGCTGTGTGCTTCTGCGCCTACCACCACGCGGATGGGCGGTGCCCCAAATAAACCTTTAGAATTCACATCCCAACCTGCCCGGCGCAGCAGCTCGTATCGTCCGGCAGCCAGCCCGCACATGGTTGCCATCGAGGTACCGCTAACATAGCCTGCAACACTTTCTTCTGGCAAGCCTAATAAATTAATCAACCACTTCTCGCAGACTTCTTCCAGCTTTGCCACCACCGGAGAAGTAACATAAAGAACCGAAATCTGATCCCAAACATCAGCAAGCCACTTGGCGGCCATGACCGGGGGGAAAACTCCGCCTACCACCAATCCAAAATACCTGCCGCCAGTCGTTGTTACGGTTGCCGGTGAGCCATAATTGTGAAGTAATTGCAGCATTTCTGCCGGGCTGCCAGGATCGTTGGGGAGCGGCTCATCAAAATGTTTTAAATTCGCTAATGCACCAGGGGTTGGAAAAACATTTCGGTCAAAGGCCAGGTCAAGATAATCGAAAGCATAGGACTTAGCCTGCTCGAAAATCTCGCGGTTGGCTGCCTGGAAAAACATGCTTGATTGAAGGTTGGAAGATTTAGGCATTCAAGAACTCCGATTGTACAGGAATTGGTTCAAAGAGAAGAATATGAACTTGTTGAATTTGGCTGGCATAACTGCCGGATGGCTTTTGCCATGGCAGGATTGATCGGAAAATTTTGTTCAAGAAAAGTAAGGATAGCCAGGGCAGATTCTTGAGACCGGGTATAGCCCTGAATGAATTCTGGCAAATACTTCGTGCTGCCTGGATAGCGCTGTTCAAAGCGGCGTTCAATTGAAAAAGTGTCTTTAGGGATCGATGTTTCCACTTCAATCTGTGGAATCAATTCCAGGATGCGGTCTACTGCATAATGCTGAATAAAGCGTTCTGCGGTTAAAATTTCACCCCGGTGAAGGCGACCCAGGCCAACATATAAATTGGTCAAGGCTTCTCCGACCTGCCACTCCACCGATTTTTGGGTGTGAGGGGACGTGGTGAAGATTGGTTCGCCGATTGAATCAGGTATATACGGCTGTTTCCAAACAATTCTTCCCCGTGCAAAGGGGATGTTTTTCAGCTCAGGCAGCTCAAAGACGGCGAATTCACAAAAAATCCCATCTTCATACAGTAGTTTATACCCATCAACGGTGTTGCGGAAAGCATAGGCAATGGGGCAAAGGCTGCTTAACCAGTCAAGGTTCTCGATGTAGTGCGCTTTAAGCCCATCTTCGACAATGGCAAAGAAATCCAGGTCGGAAAATAAATCGAGCCGGTCAGTTTCAACCCCTACCGAGCCAAGCCCGATCAAAGCCAGGCCGTGGCCGGATTTCTCCAGAGATTGACCAATTTCATCCAGACGTTGCAGCAGAGCAGATGGATGGTTCATTGATTTTCAGTTCCTTTTCCGCCTTCGTTAAAATTATTGTTTCTTATTCCGTTAATTCAAAGATGATCTCTTCGATTTCCCGGTCAAAAGCATTGGCAAAGCCCATTTCTTCGCCTATTTTCTTAAAGCCGCATTTTTCCAGCACACGAATAGAAGCAAGATTGTGTTTGGCAGCGCGGGCAAACAACGGTCTTTCCGGTAGAATTTGAAGAAAAAGGTGCAGTGCCTGGGTGGCAATCCCTTTGCCCCAATAGGTTCGTCCTAACCAGTAGCTGATTTGGGGTTCATCAAACATGACGTATTTCAAAATACTACCTGCAACGGCCCCATCCACCAGAATTGTTTTGATTAATACTGTTGGGTCTGCCATAATTTTTGCCCAGTGTGCATCAAAAGCTGCCCGGTCTGTGGGATCTTTTGCTGTGAAGGCGGCCATTTCGTCAGCGAGCGGGTCTAATTGATTGAGATAAAAAACCGGTAAGTCTTCCGACAGAACATCTCGCAGGGTAATTGTATATTGTCCTGAGGGCTGCTTTGCGGGGTCTTTGTGGATCATCCAAATCTCCTCAAACTATTTATTAATATTTTTGACGAATTGCGATCAGTCGCTGAATTGGTTATATCACGAATAAACCAGATTCTAATGAGTTATTGATGGTTTCCAACGCCTGGCGAATAAAAAACCGGTAATATTCCAGGATGGATTGTTCGGTAATGTCTGATCTGCCGAAAGGATGAAAGAATGCAGCCCAATCCGTTAGATTATTACCTACCAATCTTGCCAGGCGTAAGGCAGCGCAAAGATCCCAGTAGGGCAGGGCAGTTGTGTTCACGCCAGTGAGCGCACAATAATGTCCGGTGAAGGTGTTCATTGCTTCCAGGTTGATGATCCACAACAAATCTAACCGGGCAATTGCAAGATCAATCAGTGGATCACCCAGGCAGGCATCTTCCCAGTCAATTATGGCGGCGAGTTGGCCGTTCCGCCACAAGACGTTTCCCGGCCAGTAATCACCATGCAGCAAGGTGGACGGGTTTTGTTGTGGGAATGGCCAGGCGTTGTTCAATAAGCCGCGGATTGGGTCTGTATGCGGCAGGCTGCCCGGCGGTGCATTTTGATGAAAGGGTGGAATAAAATGGTTTGCAGGGCCAGGCAAAAAGGAAAGGTGATGCTTTGCCGGGTTGACACTGTGAATTTTGGCCAATTCGCTGGCAAGTTGCCGGGCAAAGTTGATGGGATTAATGGGGGAATAATCGTTTTCCCCTTCAATATATTCAAGCAAAATAAAGGAATTTGTTTCCGAATCAACAGCAATGGGCTTTGGGACATTGATCCCATGGCTGTGTAGGGCTTGCAAAACTTTGTGTTCATGTTCCGCAGCTCGCGGATTTGCCTGCAAGACTTTTTTATTTGGCAGGCGAAGGATTAACGTTTGGGTTTGGCTATTCGTAAGAAGGATCTCAATAGCGGTCATCTCAGCGGAGATACCGCCTTGGAGAGGCCGCGTATGTGTAACCTCTCCTGTTATGATTTTCCGGTTGTTTAATGTTTCAATAATTTTTTGGCTTAATTCTGCCATGTGCTTATAGGGTGGGCTTTTTCGGCTCAATAAAATCCCATTTGTTGCCGTAAAGGTCTTCAAAGATGACTACTGTGCCGTATACTTCCTGCCGGGGCTCTTCCAGAAATTGGATTCCGGCTGCTTGCATTGCTCGGTAATCACGCCAAAAATCATCCGTGTGCAGAAAGAGAAATACCCGACCGCCTGACTGGTTGCCAACACTCTCCAATTGTTCGGGCGTTGTGGCTTTGGCCAATATCAAGCCTGTCCCATCTGATCCGGGTGGAACAATACGCACCCAGCGTTTTCCTCCACCCATATCGGTATCTTCTGCCAGTGTAAAGTTCAGCTTTTGGGTATAAAAGGCAATTGCTTCATCATACTCTCTCACAATCAGTGCGAGCGATGCAATCTTTTGCGTCATTTATTCCTCCGCTATTTTGTGAAAATCATTTGATCCCAAACGGAATCCAGCAAGGACTGGGTACGTTCGCTGGCCTGGATGCTGGCCTGAACGGCTGCCCCCGTTGGGTTATTTGCCAGGGCGGTGAAGTCTTCAATCATTCGCACTGTTTGCGGACGGCTGCTGGGGGTGCTGACTCGGATAAATTCATCCGGTTTGCTAATTCCGGAACGTTGGGTAAAACCAACCGGAAAATCAGGCGTGCTTGGATCAATTCCATATGCCCAATCCAAAACAAAATCATCCAGATGGATCTGGCCTTGATCTCCTAAAATATCCAGGTCCATGATGAGGGCGCCGCAAGTATAACCAGCGTTCCATGTGGCAGTACTGCCGTCAGAGAATAGGATCGAACCTGCCCCGCGGACCACGGCCCCTGTTTGGGGATCTTTTTGTGCGTAACCTTTCGTCTGGACCAGGGCTAGATCGCTGGGCATGAATTCTATTGCTGCGCGCATTGAATACCAGGCCATATCACCAATAGCCCCGGTTGGTTCTTTTTGTGGATCAAAGCGGATATTTTCCGGGTTAGAGGATGGGAAAAAGAAACTGGTATGAATCGCAAGCAGTCTGCCAATGCGCGCTGCCATTTCCGATTTAAGCAAATGTGTGCGTGGGTGATGAGAAAAGTGAGTGGCATCCATGAATGCCACGCCGTTATCGCGGCAGGCTTTTGTGATTGTTTGCAGCGATTGCAGACTGGCAAAGGGTTTTTCTGCCAGAAGGTGTTTTTTGTTTTGGGCTGCCGCCAGGCAGGCAGCTTCTCGCGCGGCTGTCGGCGTGGCTACATAAACGGCATCTACATGCTCACTGGCTGCTAATTGCGCGGCTGAATCAAAAACCTGCAAGTCACCATGCCTTTGGGCAAATGTTTCGGCAGTTTCTCGGCGGCGGCTGGATACCGCTGTAAGTTGAGCAACCTCAGATTGTTCAATTGCTTTAGCAATTACTTCTGCAATAAATCCTGCACCAACAATTCCGAATCTGAGTTTAGAATTCATGGGTACCTCATTAATAGTATTGTAAGAAAGATTTTCATTCATTCTATCAGCGTTTAAGCTCCTTCAGGAAGACTATCTTTTTCGGCTTGTAATTAAAACGCTCCGCAAGGCTGCGGAGCGTCAGGTGCTTTTGTTGAAATGGTTAAAGAGCTGCTTTTATTTTAGAACTCTCTTCGACTGTCTCAATATTTGAACGGCCTGCCAATTGCATGGAGATTGCATAAATGCCGATTAAACTGGCAAAAAGTATAAACAGACCGGCTGGGATAGCTTCCAGCGAAATCCGGCGGGCGAGGACCCCCATGAGAGCGGGAATCGCTGCTGCCCCAAAACCGGCTGCGCCCATTTGCATGCCAATGGCATTGGCTGCAAATTTTGGGGTGACCCGCTGGCTGGTGGTAGAAACGAGCGCAGGAAAAATTGGTGCGATTGCAAAACCAATCAACGCAACCCCGATCAGACTGATCAGGTTGGATGGGTTCCACCAGAGCAGTGCTGCTCCGGCCAGCGCAGTGAATAAACTGGCGCTCAACAAGGTCTGTAATCGAATTTTCTTTGTGACCAATCCGGCCAAAATGCGGCCAACGGTAAAGGTTGCCCAATAACTGCCTGCCCAAAAACCGGCAGTTTGAGGGGCAATTCCGCGCGATTCAGTTAATAAGGTGTAAGCCCACGCACCTAAAGAAGCTTCTGCCCCGGTGTAGAGGAAGAACAGTAAAATACTGAGCCAGACTTTGGGTTGGCGCAGAGTTTCTCTAAAGGGGGTTTTGTAATCGGTGAGCTTTTGGGTGGTTTCCGTTTTTTCAGCGGAAATTTCTTTGCGGGTCCACATGGACAGAGTGAACATGAAACACAATCCCAGGAAAAGCTGCCAGCCGCCGACAATGTCATAGCCCAGCCGCCAGGATTGCGCTGTACTGAGAGCCGTTGTCATAATAATTGGTCCCAGGGTGACCCCGATTCCATAGCTGGCATGCAGCCATTGCATTAATCCTTCGCCGAAATTCGCCGCAACATAGGTATTTAACCCAGCATCAATTGCTCCAGCACCTAAGCCGGCGGCAATGCCAAGCGCAACCATCATCCACCATTCCGGAACGAGTGTATATCCAACCAATCCAGCCCCGGTCAGAGCGCAGCTTGCAGCCAACAGTCCGCCCACACCCATCCGGTTGATTAAATAGCCGCTAAAGAAGCTGGAAGTAAGGTACCCTGTTGTGCTGGCAAATAAAAGCATGCCCAGCGCATCCAAAGGTATAGAAAAACTTGAGCGAATCGAAGGCCAGCCGACCCCTAATAAACCATCTGGCAAACCAAGCGCAATAAATGCAATAAAGGCCAGCAAGATGATACCAATCTTTGACGTTTTTAATTTGTTAATAACAGGCATACAATAATCTCTTACTTTTATATTATTTTGTACAAGAGAAGAATTTTATCATACTGTATGAATGCTAGACGCTTTCAGCTTCGCTTGCTGTTTATGATTAATGGCCCCACCTCGGCAGGTTCGCCAGGCTGGATTTCTTTGGTGAAAACTGCGGCACACTGTTCGGACCGGGTCCCAGATTCGGGATAAATTAATTCCTTATAGGTTTCGATAAACTGGTCGCCGCTTAACAAAAAAGCACTGCGCACTTCATCCAGGCCATGAATCAAATTGATTCTGCAAATCAATTCGCACCCAACCCGATAAGTGAGCCGGTTATCCCCAAAACAGATCTCAAGATATTCATCGCGTGAGAGAGCTGTTTCATTTTTTAGCCGGGTGAGTGCATCCCAAAACAAAGCCACATGGCGATTGAGCTGTTCCTGGTTTATAAGCACTCGATAGTCCCGTTCATCCAATTGGTTCATTAGTTTTCGCAGATAAAACGGTGCGTAAACAGCATATCCTTCATTTTGCATAAAAGCGGAAAAGTAGGACTGCCATTGGGTTGGGGTAGCAATTTCATGTAGTGTTGGAATGCTATGATGGTGTTCGTATATGACATGAACACATTCGTGAATGATGAAAAACAAAAACTCCAGCGGGTTATTGAGGTATAACTCGCAGTTGCAATTCATGCAAACCGAATTTGCAAGCCCGATGCCCATATCATAGCCGAGGGTTGGATAAATGGTGATGGTAATATCCTCGGATGGAAACAACTCTGACAAGGTAGCAACAGCTATCTTGTTCCAGGAGACCTGATTTTTTTGAATGGTTTTAAGCAGACTGCTGATTCGTGCTGCGTTTTCAGTAATGTTCTTTAATCCATAGAATGAAGAAGACTCACCCTGGTATGATCTTTCTATATCTTTTGCAGTGATTCCACCAGCATACTGTTGGGCATGTTTACTGATGATTTGATAGGCAGGATGGTGCAGGACAGCATCTATTGACGTTTTACCGTCTATATAGGTAAAAAATAATTCCGCTCCGCTGTAATCGAATTCTAATTTCATCACGTATTAATACATGGAGTCCGCATCTTTGGGGAGCTGCCGAACATGCAGAAGGTGTGCAGTAACTCTGGCATCATCATCCGCAGGGTATGGAAAATGACAAAATCGGGCAACTTCATTGGCGGTTTGCCTGAAAAGCGTGGTCATGGGTAATAATGCATCCCAGGTATGCTCATAAGATGCGTCAGCATAAGTTCTCATCAGCATTTCCCAGTACTCCGCTTCCAAATATGGTTGAAAATATTTGCCTAGCTTGCCAGGATTAATGGAAAATTGGGTCTTGATTCCGATATGCCAGCGCAGCATCTTCATCAATTGTGCTCGAACATAGACGTCGAGCATATATTTGGCATAGGTTATCTCTTCGCGCCACAAACCCTTTGCCACATAAGGACATACCCACCAGAACTCATTGCAGCAATCGGCGAACTCTTTTGCAGTGGGAGGTTTTGGGAGATAATCTTGCTCGGTTGGCAAGGGGATTTCCGTACAGAGTCCATCTTTATCCAGTAAAACTACGGTCAGGCTGTCTTTTTCCATTTGCGATACGGGAGCGAGATGCAGGTCGATCCGGTTGCCATCCATAAATTGCATCAAATAGGTAAACCCCAGGTTGAAATCGGGAGGCGGATCACCCATTTCATCCGGCATTTGCAAGATCATCAATTCCCCAAACTGTGAAATCCATTCCAGGTTATGGATAAAAGGAGCTGTATCTGTGACAAGATAAACAATATCGAAATCTTGAAAGATATCACGCGGGGCGCAGGGGTTGGCTCGCGAGCCGTTCATGATTACAGCCCGGATACGTTCATCTTCCCGTGCTGTATTCAGGATCAGATCGAACATTTCTTGTTCAGAGCGCATATTTTCCTTGCTATTCAGTTAAGTGATAATAAATTCTAGAAAAAACCTTGTGATTGGCGACCAGGATCAATTGCGCCAATCTTAGATCTGGTTTTCTGATTGTTTATAAATCAATCCTCGTGACTCTTCCACATGTCCCAGGGAGCCGTAAAGCGAAATAGCTGCCCGACTGTAACCGGCAATATATGCGTATTGGATACCCATGTCAAGCAGGCGGACCATGCATTCCTGGATCGCAACCCGGGCAAACCCGCGCCGCCGGTAATCACTGTGCGTGCATATGCGCTCAATATCGGCGGATCGATTGCGGGCATCAATTAATCCCTCGCAGCCGGAAACAAATTTTCCATCGGGAGCCATGATATAGATATCGGCCGGCGCATGATAAATCGGGCTGTGCTGGCGAGCATAGGCGTCTAATTCCAATTCATACAGCAACTCTTCCTCTGTATATGTATCCTTGTTGCGGAAGGCATTGGCTCTTAATAAACGCTGCTCACGGTAATCTGGATGAGAGTCCAGGTCAATAATTTTGAACCCCTCTTCTAAAGGGAATCGTTCTGTGGACATCTGCTGTAAATCAAATTTGCGGGTGAAAAAAGTCCCGCTATGGTGAAACCCATGCTGCTCTAAGATTTTTGCTTCTAGCTTTTGATTTTCAGTAATTTCCACACTAAGGTGAGGGCCGCGGCTGCTCCAATTTTTCAAAACCCAGGCTAAGATTTCCTCATATAGGAAGCCATACCCAGGTGTTGTGATGATCACAAACTCAGGCCCGCCATCTTCAGAAATGGCAAATCCGGCCAATTCTCCAAAGCCATCAAACCAGAGCTGTCCGTTTTTTCCCCAGAAATCCGGGATGGTTGGTTTTGCTCCCCAAAGTCCTACCCGCCAATCGACAAACCGGCCCAGGCACCAGGTGGATTGGGATCTCACATGCGTATGATGCGTAATGATCCATTGAGAAATGAGGTTAAAATCACCTGCCGATTCAGTGTAATTGCGGTGGCTTGTTTTCAATGATTAACTCCTTTATCAGGGTTTGGAGACGAATTATTGAATTCTACTGCATCATTCTAAACGATGGATAGTGAATTGCATTTTTTCAACAAATTCGACGAATTCATCATTTGAATACCAGCGTTGTTTTTGGCGATAATCGATCGGTTGGCCTGGAAAGGGGTCGTCTAGGTAACGCGGATAAAGATGGAGATGCAAATGCGGGACAGAATTGCCATGAATCTCGTAATTTATTTTGACTGCACCGGTGACCTTATGTAAAGCTTTGGCGCAAATTTGGACTTCTTTCATCCAGTCGAGCAGTTCTGCATCATTAAACTCATATATTTCCAGAACGTGTTTTTTAGCAATCAGGTGACAGGCTCCCTTAAGACAGTCCACCGGTTCAGCACTTAACCAAGAATTGGGCAACTCGACAATATCAACCATCTCAGACGGCATCGGTTCCTGGTGGCAGACCGGGCAATATTCAGGTTTTGCTAACCTTTCCCATTTCGCATAGTTATCGTGAAAACTCATAGATTACTCTCCTGTTCAGGCTTTTTCCTTAAATAGTATTTTCTGTAATGACCAGCCAAATTCTGAGGAGGGATTTCTCTGGTAACCCATCCGCTTGTGCCATCTTTCTGCTGGCTGGTAACTAACTCCAAAACCCCGTGTGCACTTCGCGCGCTTCGTCTTCAAGCAGCGGTCCAATTACCTCAATTGACTTTTTCCCGTGCTGATAAACATCCCGGCAGGATAATAACAAAATATCCTCAGAATCATTGGGCACCAAATCATACAACCCTTGCTCACTGAGGCCAAAGACGACCCGGCGAATATTTGCCCAAAAGATCGCTCCAGAACACATGGGGCAGGGTTCGGTGCTTGTATAAAGAGTACACCTGGACAGGAAATCCGAGGAATATTGTTTTGATGCGATGCGAACCAGATTTAATTCTGCGTGTGCGGTGCAGTCCTGGGTAGTCACGACTGTATTTTCTGCTTTTGCTATTACCTGACCATTTTGATCGACCAGAATTGCCCCAAAAGGATGGTTGCCGTTGTCACGCGCTTTTCTGGCAACATCGATTGCAATCCGGATGAATGGGTAATCTTTTTCCTGGGTCATTTTTCCTCCCCATGTACTCTACATTAATTGGAGGTTGAAATTATAAATTACAGAATTTTCTCCATTAAATAATTCCCGCTGGTCTGGACATAGCCAAATTTTCGGTCGATAGCAATCATGGGAAGGTTCTTCACGTTGTGGTGAGTCTGGACGGCATGCACATTAAGCACTTTGCGCGCATAGCGCAAGGCTTTAATTTTAACTGCCTGTCCTATCTTGCGCCCGCGGTAACGTTTGTCCACACCGGTGTGCAGGTTGTAAGCACTATCGTTGCCTTCAAAACGGGTGATGGCGCTCAGGGCAATCCATTCGCCGCTGGTAGTGTCGATGACTATCATTTGCCCGTCGGGGCGGTACCAACTGGATTGGCAAACGCTCTTTTGGAAATCAGCAAAATCTGCCCAGGAGCGCTCACCGTTTGTGCCGGGAGTCTCCATCGCAGTCATGTTGTTCAGCGTGTACAGTTTGCGCTGAGCTTCTTCTGTGTTCCCCAGGGCAGCCATCGAGGTAAATTCGAAACCTTCGCGTTCCAGCCGGTTGATGATTTCGTCATAGGACTGGTCGTCAAAAGTGTCCAGGTTGAGCGTCATGGCTATCGAATGCCGGATTTCATTAAAGCCGTGTTTGATTGCAAAGGCCAGCCCATCTGCGGCATCTTCACGCACCACCATCCGCAGCTTGTTGATTTGGGCGGACTGGACAGCCCGCAGTAATTCATCATAGAGAGTCTGCCCGATGCCTTGGCGGCGGTGTTCGGGAGTGACGAACAGGGTAATGAAAGCCTGTTCGGAATCCACGCGGCTGCGGCTTGCCCAATAAAAACCGAGCGGGGTATCTGACTCATCCAATGCGGTTGCTGCCAGAATATCTGCCAGATGTTTTTGATAATACGCGGTCAGGCTTTCTCTGGTGGAGGTTTCATCTTCCAGCAGAGAGAACCAGGCTGCCAATTGTTCAAAATCACGCTGCGGGTCCGCGGGTTGGAGATGGATGGTTTTCATACGCCTTGCCTTTTTAGTTTATGGGGGGATATTTTTATTATATGCTTGTAACTTGTTTCTTATTCCTCTTCCTGCCTCGTGGTTTCATTAATCGAATCCGCCAGCAAAATAAAGCTCATCGAGAGCAGCAAGATGCACAGCGAGGGGATGATCAGCATCAACGGGTTGCGGTTGATGGTTTTGCGCCCGGCATAAAACATGCCGCCCCAACTGACCACGTTAAATTCGCCGCCGTCAATAGCCGCGGTGACACCGATGCCGATGTAACCCAGCAGCGCTTCCAGCAGGATGATGGCCGGAATGTTGTTGATGATCCAGACCAGAATGACGTGCAGCACATTGGGCAAAAGGTGTTTCCAGATGATCCGGCGCGGTTTCGCACCAATGCTGACGGCTGCCTCAATAAACAACTCTGACTTTAGCTGCAAGACCTGGATGCGAATCATGCGCGCCAGGCTGACCCAGGCCACTGTGGCGTAGCCGATGAGCAAGGCGAGGTAGCCGTTGAACCAGGTTGGTTCGGTGGTGTTTTTAAAAATCAACACAATGATCACCATGAACATGATCCCCGGCAAGGCCTGGATGATTTCAGTCAAAAAATAAATGGCTGAGTCGATTTTTCCGCCAGCATAACCAGAAACCATGCCTACCAGCGTGCCAATCAAGGCAGCCAGCGGAACGGCGGTGAGGGCCAGGAAAAAGGCCGTGCGCGTGCCGTAAATCAAGCGGCTGAGGATATCTCGCCCGTAATAATCGCTGCCAAGTGGGAAAACCGGCGTTCCGGGAGTAGCTGCATCCTTCACCCACATCGGCGGAAGATAGTATTGCGACAGACTCCACTTGTATGGATCATGCGGAGACAGCACAGGCGCGAATATTGCGATCAGTCCAAAGGTGAAAATGATCCCCAGGCTGATCCAGAAAGATTTTTTCTTGAAAATATTTCCCCATACGATTGATTTCATCGTGCCGCATCTCCTTGTTGTTTGACCATCCGGATGCGGGGATCCAGGATTTCACTGAGCATCTCGTTCAGGAGATTGATCAGCACAATTCCGGTAGCGTAGATCAAGGTCAGTCCCAGGATCATTGGATAATCCAACCCCAACACTGCGCCAAAGAATTCCCGGCCAATCCCGGGAAATGAATACAAGGTCTCCACCACAATGAGTCCAACGATCATTTCCAATAAGGCCGGTCCCAGGTAGGTGAGTATGGGAACCATCACATTGCGCAGGACATGCGTACCGATCACGCGTGATTCCGGCAAGCCCTTGGCTCGGGCGGTGCGGATGTAATCTTCATTGACCACATTAATTAAGGTAGCGCGCGTCACCCTTGCGATATTTGCCATTGGCATCATCGCAAGGATGACTGCAGGAACAATCCAATTGGATGGTTTATTCCAATCCGGCAGCACAGGGATCCATTTTAACCAGGAGGCTAACACAATAATTGCCAACAAACCTAGGATAAAACTTGGAATGGAGATCATGGCTGCAAGGGCTACTGAAATACTGCGGCGAACCGCCGCCTTTTTGGTCGTTGCACTGATGATCCCGAAGGGTACCCCCAACCCAATCGCAATGAATGCCCCGGCCAGAACCAGAAGGATGGAATATCCAAAGCGGCTTTTCCAAAAACTCATATTTTCAGGGGGGGCAAACAGAATATCTTGAACGCTGCGCCCGCGCTGGGTGATGGATGGGCCTAGATTACCGCAGATTGCACCACAGATAAACTGGCGGTTTTCTCCATACGTATCGCCAATGATGTAACGGGTAAACTGCCGCCAGAGAGGCAGGTCCAGGCCGAAGCGCGCATCCAGGTTTTTTTGCGTTGTACTGTCGAGGCTTGCGCCTACGAGCATACGAGGGGGGGCGGAATCACTCCTCCACGGGGTGCCAGGAATCAAATGCATCAACAAAAAGACAATCAGAATTGCAAATAATAAGATGCTTATAGCTTTAACCAGTTCTTTTAAGAAAAATTTCCACATGGTGTAAATGCCTTTTGAAAAATGGCGTTTCAAGAGTCTCAATAAGCTCCAGAAAACCTATATAGTGTGAGCGGTAAAGTGTTTGTGGAAAACTACAAAATCAACTATAAAAAGATCCCAATGGGTTATCGATTTGCGCCAGCAAGATCGTATTGTTTCCGCAATTGATCAATATCTTCATCAAACAGCCATTGCGCAAATTCCAGGTAATCAAAATCTACGGCAGGCGGGATGATTCCGGCAAGCACCATGCCGTGCTGAGCAAGTCCCCACGCCCCCGTAAAGAGCATCAACATCATTTTCATTCCTAACAGGCGGCGTTTTTGCCAGGGTGTGATTTCCCCAAAATAACAGGCTAACATTTCTTCTTCTAATTCCGTTGATATTGGCCCATCGCTGTCATGTGTATAAACAATGGTGGCGAGGTCGTAATACAGGTCGCCCCAGCCGGCAAATTCCCAGTCGAGGACCTGAATGCGCTGTTGGGTTTTGTTGTAAAGATAATTTACCGAAACCAGGTCATTGTGACAAAGACGCTGCCAGTTGGCAGGGTCTTTCTCTTGATCGGCTCGGATTGAACGCATTGTTTGCAGACACGGATCGAGATTAACTGGTAAAGGTACTTGCAGGGTTTGGGCTGTTTTTAGAAATGTTTCTACCCTTTGAAAAGGGGAAAAGATCGCTCCATTCGGCGGCAGCGTGTGGATGTGTTTGACAGTTTCGGTTAGCAGCCGCACATTATCGAGGGTACGGAACTCCTCCGCTGTCCAATGATAGCCTTCGACCCAACGGGTCACCAGGTGTCCTTCCGGCGGAAGATACGCAACCACCGCTGGGCAGATACCAGCTTTGGAAGCTGCCTGCAGTGCAGCCAACTCATGGCTGCGGTCTATACCCAATCGTGCGGTGTTTTGCCCGCTGACCCGCAATACATAGCGCTCCTGATCTACGGTGACAAGATAATTAACATTGGTTAACCCGGCCAGGCGTTCAAGCTTAATTTCTTTTGCGTTCTGCCAGTCTGATATTCGATCGATAATTGGTTGAAGATTATCCATGCCTGAAACCTTTGTTAATCCATTGGTTTACGAAACCAGGTATCTATACTGAATGTTTTGTAGCCCATCCTCTGGTATAGGCTGAACGCAGCACTTTCATTTTCGGAGTCCACTCCTAGTTCTGCTTCATCCATTCCTTGCGCTTTTAGAATCTGCAAACTGAGCGAGATTAATGCACTGGCAAGCCCATGATTTCGCCAGGGTGCTCGAACACAAATGTGTTCAGTGTAACTATGTTTCCGGTTTCGTTTTTTGTTTTCTTCCTCATCGATCCGGTTTAATACCATCCCGGCAAGCTGGTCACCTGCCCAGGCGACTTGCCAGAATTGAGGTGTATGGGTAGGGTTTTCCAGCCAGGCTGAAAATTTTTCTTCTACCCAATCTTCAGCTACATTCTCAAATAGACCTTCATTCATTTCTTTTTGGGCTTCCCAGACCTGTCGCATGTGCTCTGGTTTGACTGGCCGGATCTCAAACCCCGCTGGAAGTGGTTTTTCAGGGATATTTTCTAAGGAGTGCAGCATATTATTAAACCGGCGCACCACCGCATATCCGCTATTCTCTAAGGCTGATGTCCAATCTGGTTGATTGTCCGAAGCCCAGGCCTGAAAGAAACGATGGTCCACTGGGGCATGCTCTTGAGCAATTTCCCTGATGCGCTGCTCGCTTTGCTGAATGATGTGTTTCCACACGCCGGGTTTACGATATTCGCTCTTCAAGCGGCTGATGATATAGTACAACCGGTTGTTTGGCTGGCTTGAGTACCAACCAAGGCGGCTGTATCCGATGGCCGCCTGCGGATCTCCATCCACAAATGCAATCAATACGTCTCTAGAAGGATTTAATTCTTCTGAGGGTGAAAATGACTGAACCATATCCTCCAGGGTAACGGGTTGGTCATCATGGTCGGCTTTGCGGCTGCTGAGATTGATATCTAGGAGGAGTGGGTAATCTTTTTTGTCTCTGATTCCTCGAAAGGATAGATCAAAATTGGGCTGAATGATTGAAGCTTGCGCGGCATGATTGTTCATCTCTTTATCATACGCTCAATTTTCAAAGACTGCCACTGCCCGGACGGGGGAACCTGTTCCACCGCGGATATTAAGTGGTAAGGCAATGAAGCGAAATCTTCCCCGACCGATCAACCGGTAAAGATTGATCATATTCTCGTAATGGGTGAAACCCATTTCTCCACAAATCCGGTGTACTTCTTTATTCGACACATGACGCACACCTGGAGAGACAGTTTCAACCCCAAAAGCCGCAATCTTCTGCTGTCCGAACCAGCGAGCAGCTTCCGCACTGATGCCGGGACCGTGATCCCAGTCGCTGGTGCCAAAAGCGCGCCGGTAATGGTCGGTATAGAGCAGTACAGTGTCTCCTGCTTTGATCTTCAGGTTTACTTGATCTAATGCCTGCTGCAAATCGGATACTTCAATTAATTCCCGCAGCCCTTTGGAAGAAAGGTCCAGGCAGATACCCTCGGTATAAAACATGCTCAAAGGCATCGTGTCAATGGATTGGCCGCGAAATTCGCGCCCCATGTGATTAAGCGCATCCACATGGGTGCCGGTATGCTCACCCAATTCCAGGCGGTGAACAGCCGGAGAAATCACATCACTGTCCGTGATTCCGTCCCATTCTTCATGGCTGACATGAATGGTCATATTTACTTGCGGTAAACCGGGAAAAACAGGCATTCCCGGATAAATCTCCTGGCTTAAGTCGATGATTTCTGGCATACCGAAACTCCTATTCATTCTATTAGGAATTTTTTTATTTTTAAGGATACAGTTAATCCAATAAAAATCCTAATTTATGTTGATGTTTCATTGATTGAATATTTTGCTGCCTGGGTTATTGCTTCATTAAGTTCAGGATACGAAATGGGTTTATCAACCATCTTTTTAAGGGTCGTTAATGATATTGATTGTTGATTCCGTAAGACCAGGTTTAGCTTATTGGTTGAAATAACATAAAATTGCCATTGAGAAACATCCAAAGGATTTAGAGTGTCCTTGCACTTATGTGTCAAGACTGCAAATACATATACTTGGGCTTGTCTCGCTTTGTTTGTATCATAAATGTTCGTGCTTGAATCCCACCCATAAGTTTCACGGCATTTGAAACTTATGGGAGAATAACTTTTTTGAACCCAGCTTTGTAGATAGGCGGCGGATTTTACTTCAATCGTAATTCCGTTAGCATCTATTAAGTCATAAGAAGCCCAGGTTTCTCTGACCTTTTGAGTACTTCCAACAGCTTGTGCTACCAGATATTCGGCAATAATCCCTCTGATAGTATTATCGGTAATGTTTGAAAATCCCCATTGCCAGAAATGATATAAATTAAAATCTAATGAATTTAATCCATCGATAAAAGGAGTATTTCCGTCAAGAGGTTTTGTGTTGATAGCTGCTAAGTTATCCATTGTTGTTCCCGAATAATTTTAAATGGTCGTTGTTATGACTGTTGATGCTGGTTATTAAGGTTCATTGGGAAAAATATTAGATTTTGGTTGATCCTATTATGTTTAGGTTCTCAATATTTGAGAAGCCTAAAAAAAATATATTTTTTAAACCCTATCCTTTCCTCCCTTTTGCCCTTGCCAGATTTTCTTCTACCCGGAATTCTACAATCTTCCGGACCAAGTCGAATGGGATGGGCTGCCCGATTGGGAATTGAATGGCACCTTTTGAAGTCTTGTAGGCTGCCAGTTCGGCCTGGAAATGTTCAACACCACTTGGTGCGGGATAAAATCCGATATGGTTTTTATTAACTGAAAAATGGACCAGGTTGCCTTTTAGCGCAAAGGTAGGCATCTGGTAACTGATTTTTTCTTCGGCTTCTGGTACAGCAGCTTTTATTACGGAGCGCAACTCGAATAATATCAGCTGAATGTCTTCCGGAAAACAGGCTATATATTCATCAATCGAAGAGAATCCTTTTGGATGGGTTTCCATAATGTACCCTTTCTGGATGGATGATTAAGCGCACCTCGACGACAAGGCTTTGTATTAGCCCTAGTAAGCCGCTTTTAATACCCTGGCAGCCCGCAGTGTCACCCATTGATTTGCTACTTTTTTGGGACCAAAATTAACCCAGGTTTTGCCTGTGTAGTCATACTCCAATACCCAGCGGCCATTGGCGTCTTGTTTGTTTCGAATCAATGACAAAAGATCGGACATACGCGGATCGCTTGCACAGCCGAGCTGGATTAGTGCTTCGGCAACCTGCAGCAAATCGGTTACATAAAATACCGGAAATCCGAATTTCCACCAGTTTTGGCTAGGTTTATCACTAAAACCGGATGGGTAAGCAGCATCGGTCGGGTTTACGCTAAATAAGAAATCTATGCCAGCCTGGACCGCTTGTTGAATGATTGGGGTGGAACGCTCAACCGGCCATTTCCCAAGCGCCAGCATCACTTTGACTGCTCCCCATGCGCAAGGCAGCCCATTATTTGCACCGCAGGCAAATTTGGGACCGCATTTCGCTGCGTAATATCGTATGGGTGCATTTCGATCATCCGCGGGGGAAATGCCTTCGCCAGTTACACTGCGTGCCATCCAATCCATTGCTGTATCCAGCCTTGAAGCCTCACAGCCGAGTGCTTGCAAAGCCCACAGCAGATTGCCTTGCAAACAATCCACCGTACCGGATGGTGTTCCGGTTGTGGTGAACTGACCACTGCGGGTCAGGTTGTGATCCAATAAATAATAAATTGCCAGACGAATTCTGGAGTCCTCTTTAACGGATGCGCCTAATTGGGCTAAAAGGATGAGTGACCAGACGCTAGAACGGTATTTTGGGTTATACCCTGGACCTGGTTCTACCCAAAATCCTTCGGGGTGCATGGCTGCGAGAACCTCAGCAATGGGGCCTTGTTGGTGCGCCTGTGAACGGAGTGCTTGAAATTCCGCGTCACTTTCAGGAATATCAGTTAAATCTCGCAGCGCCAAATATCGCACTGCGGGTTGTTCGGATTCTAATAACCAGGAAATTGAATCGCCTCTCAGTTGATCTTGCCAGGATATCATCAATTTTTCCTTGTGTTAATAATGGAGAGATAGATTTGGGAATCAGGTTAATTAAATTATACAAATGATCTAACTATGTTTGCGGCTTTGTCTATGGATTGTTAATCCGATCAGTCGTGAAACCACAATTGCTACATAACCAATCCCAACAAATTGTTCCAGCATGATTAAAACACGCGCCCATACCGTAACCGGAACAATGTCGCTAAGACCTGCTGAAGAAAGGTTGGTAAAGCTTAAAAATAGAAATTCAAAAAAATTTAATGGCCGGTCAATAATCACGGAACTCACAAAACTTCCGGGTAACAAGGTCTCGCAGACAATGTACAGATCTGCAAATCCCCAGGCAATCAAGGTAAAAGTTGCCCCTACTGCAAACAGTTCATCGGTAGTGACTCGTTCATCGCCCATCATGTAGGCAATCAGGCTGCCTGCAGCATAAAAATACAAAGTCGCAGAAAGCAAGGACGAAATAATGAAAAGTGTTGAATTGGAGCTTGTTGCAGATAATAACTGCAGTACAAAGGTGGGAATTGCCAATACCCAGGTGAGCCAGTTGATGGCCGGGCTGTGGTTAACGACCCAAACAATCAGCACCAGGATTACAACACTGACTGCTCCAATTAGTCCGCGCTGATGATCAAAATCTTGTAAAGCGGCATAGAAGAACAGCTGTAATAGCTGGGCAAGCAGCAAAAATGCTGATGGATGAAAGCGCAAGCGATTTTTTTGGGAGTTGCGAGCGTGGTTCATGGAAAAATTATATCAATGTTTGAATAATTTAAAAAATACACCGGTTAGGTGCTAATTGGTTTATCCCTTCACATAAGAAAATTTTTCGATGATTAATCCGTTTTTCACCTGAAAGATATCCACACCGCGGACATGACCTTTTTCTCCGCTTGCATTGGTCCATTCATAGCGCCAGCGCATGATGCAGCGGTAACCTGCGCTAAATATTTCTTCAATATCTATGTGTGCGTGCGGCGATTCTTGGAAAAAAATTTCCCAGAATTGGGTAACGGCAGCCTTACCTGCGAACATTGTGCCATCAGGGGCGGGGGCTGTGTTTTCAAAGACACAATCCTCGCTCATCAGTGCCATCATACCAGCGACATCATGGCGGTTAAACGCTTCGTTGAACTCAAGGACGGTGCGGATCGCATTTTCTACGCGGGACATACGGATGGGACTCATTCGAACACACCTCCGGGTAAGCTCAGGCAATATAATCTATTTTAATTATGCCACGCAATTCAACGTGCAATACTTACCATTTTTTTTATCTAGCAGCGGCCTTACCAGCTAAAGCTCCGCTGCTGAATGCATATTGCAAGTTGTAGCCCCCGCAGGGACCAACCACATCCAGTGTTTCACCAGTCAGGTAAAGCCCCTTCACCCGGCAAGATTCCAAAGTCAGCGGATCAACTTCACTTACCGGCACACCACCAGCGGAGACCTGGCAGTATTCAAAATCACGGACACCCTTCACTGGCAGGCGAGTATCCTTCATCTTTTCAATAATCTGCCCCATAGTCTGATTATTCAACTCACACAGAAGGATCCCTTCCGGTAAATGGGCGTTTTTTATAAGCAGAGCGGCCACTTTGGGTGGGAAGAAAGCACCCAGAAATACGCGCAGCGGCATACGGCTGGTGCGTTTTTGAGCCAATAATTGATCAAATTCGTCCTGGAAAAATGCCAGCAGGTTGAGCGAAAGCTCTATTTTTGCACCAGGGTTGGCAGATACGTGGTGGCTGAGGTCCATGACTGCGGGGCCATTCAAGCCCCATTGGGTAAATATCAAGTTCCCGGTAGTGGCGGCCAGTTGTTGTTTGCCTTTCCAGAGCGTGGTCCCAACATCCAGGCGGACACCCTGCAACGAATGCAGCGGGCCTAATTCAGCCAGAACAGGTGCCAGGGCGGGGCGTTTGGGATCAACAGTATGTCCCAGGCTTTCTAAAACAGGGAATAGTTCTCCCCGCGAGCCGAGAGATGGATACGCTTTGCCGCCGGCTGAGACGATCACGCGCTCAAAGACCAGGTCTTGCTGCTGGCCGTCACAGAGGAAACGGATACGGAAATTTTTGCCATTGGGTTGGATGGAAGTTACCTGGGAGGAATGCCGCAATGTCACGCCCGCCAGGTCGAGCGCACTGGCGAAAGCATCTACAACAGTATGGGCAGAATCGGAGAGCGGGTAATACCAACCATCCTCCGTCTTGTGAACCGGGATGCCGATCTCGGCAAGCATGGTCAATAAATCCTGCACACCAAACTGGCTTAGGAGGCGCTCCATCCAGGCTGTGTCAGCGCAGGAATATTTCTCTGCAGAGGCGCCATCGTTGGTGATATTGCAGCGTCCGGAGCCGGTGACCAGTAATTTCCGTCCTACTGCCGGATTCCTTTCAAATAAGGTTACGGCAGCCCCATTCCAGGCAGCCTGGAGAGCAGCTGCCATGCCCGATGCACCCGCGCCAATTACTGCGATATTCATATCCTGATTATACTCAATGATCCTGCACAGGCTTTGGCGAATACGATGGATGGTTTCTTTCCCAATATGATTAATCAAAACTGGGGTGATGCCAGGTCATGATGGATGATTTCCCTAATTATCAACATACGAATTGCTGTAAAAAGATAATGCGCCTGAAAAAAGCGCATTATTTTAATTAAGAGAGGTGGTTGTTAAAAACAGGAAGTATATTTCAAAAGAATTACTTCATACTGGTAATGAGTTGTACCAGCTCGTCTTTATACTTCTTCCCGGGTTCTCCAGCGTTTCTGAACAGAGAATAGTAAACATCATTGACCTGCCAGTCCAATTGCTCGGTTGGGTCAAGAAATTGATATACCACAGGAATAGAGCCAGCCTGAATGACCTCGCAGGTTTGAGCGGTATTTTCACCACACGCTGAGGCAAAGTAAGGAGGGGCTTTCTTGAACAGTGTGATGCGGAAGAAGGTGCCGCTTTCTGCGTGTTGTTTATGATAGAAATGGAGGGTTACACCTGGATCTGGGGATGCTTCGTAGGTGGCGTAATAAAAAGCCGCCTCTGCCGGTAAAATGGTTGGTTCGCTTATATCAAAACCGGATAATTTGACCGCATCCGCAACGGAGCGCAAACATTCAGGATCTAATTCATCTGCGGGATGGGTGGATACCCCCGTCAGTCCCTCGGCCACTCGGAGTAAGTCCAGGTTGGTCACGCCTCCCGCCGCTGCACAACCAGCACTGGCAGAATAGATTTCAAACTGGCGGTCTTCTGCCTGCCAGGCAAACCGCGGGGCAAGGGTAAAAGTGTATGGTGTGGTTTCAGCCTGTGCAGCCTCGGAGCAGCCCCAATTATTTCTGCGCCAACCAGCGAGGTGGAGCCCGTCCTCAGCACCACCGATGGCTGCCGGTTCCTGGAAAACCATGGTTTCTGGCCAACCTGAAATTGATTCTAACGGTGTGACAGATGCCATAGGCCCTTGGGCAATCCATAGAACACTGTTTGGATCTTCTTCATGGCGGTATTGCAGGCAGACGCTCTGGGTGGCCTGATTGAGGATTGCATTCTCCAGGGTATAACCGGCTGGCAAATAATCTGGCTCATGGATTTCATAACCCGCTTCTGCGGATAGTTCATCTATTTGGGTCGCTGTGTTTGAAAGCGATGAATTTGCAACTTCTTGATCTGTCGGTGCACTCTCGATTATTGTTGGCTGTAATGTTGGTGCGACGGATGGTTGTGCTGCTTGCATTTGGCAGGCAGCCAGGCCAAGCATCATCGCTGATCCCAAAATCATGCGAATAGCTGCTTTCATACAATTTCCTTTCAGTTGTTTGTTATTTAATGAACAATGGCTTTATCATAGCAAAGATTTTTCACTTAACTTGACGCTATGCTTGTGTTTTCCCTACGGCTGGTATTCTATTGCCCCGCGAAAACATATCTACCAAGGAATGAGTGTAGATTAGAACAACCACACATTATGAAATATCGGCAAGATACAAAATATTGTTTGGGTGAATTATGTAATTATTTTTCTTAGGCTGCTATAAAGGTTTGCCATCCCCCGTTGATTGTTTAGAGGTATATAGAGCCACTAAACGAGACATGACAATTGCGATAAAAAGCATACCGACGACCATTTCCAGGTTTGCGAGCGAACGAGCCCACCATGATATGGGTAAAATATCCCCGTATCCGCTGGAGGTCAGCGTTGTATAGCTGTAGTAAACAAATTGCTGCCATTGGGGTTGGGCTGTTGGAAAATTAATATCTTGAAAAGAACCAGGAATCCAATAATCAACCAATCCATAAATTGGAACAAAAACAGCCCCAAGCAGCAGATAAAATGATATTGCAGCATATAATACATCGCGATTGATTTGGACAGCAATGGCAAGAAAACGGCCAAGAACCCACAAGAGCATCAATAAATAGGGAATCAATGCCAGGTAAGTGATGATTACCGCCCAATTGGCGATTGGATTCAGAGAATAGATTAAACTGGCGATCAGGTAGATCAACCCAGTAGCGAGTAGAAATACTTGGTGCAATTTGGAATCTCTCCCAACGATCACCCCAGCCACAATCATGGATACGTATAAAATCTGGTAGATGACCAGCGCAACGGTGCCGTAGGCAGTGATTGGATAGGCAAATTGCACCAAAACGATCAATGCCAGAAGGTAAATTACTTTGCCTTCTACTGCTTGTTCTAGAGCGAGATCATTTTTATCGGCCAAAGAATGACCCTCCTCGTTTGCTGCATCCACCAAAATTTTATCCCAGAACCATGTAACACAAGGCTAAATTCCTCGTTTTGCAATCGGATGATCCTGGTTAAGCTGGAGCAAATCCCAAAGGTTGCCGTACAGGTCCTCAAACACTGCGACCATGCCGTAATCTGCCTGTT
>JAJUJY010000193.1 GCA_029265085.1 Chloroflexota bacterium | reverse complement strand
GCTGTACCAGCCCGGCCCCATCTACATCACCGCGGAAGAATCCGGCGGGGTGGATGCGGTGGAAGGCACGCTCCCGCGTGAAGAGGGCGACCGTCTGGCTGGTTCCTACATCAACTTCTACCTGGCCAACGGCGGGGCAGTGGTGCCGGTCTTTAACGACAGTCACGATGCGGCCGCACTGGAAACCTTGCAGAAATTAATGCCCGAACGCAAAGTGGTTGCCGTCCAGGCGCGTGAAATTCTGCTCGGCGGCGGCAACGTCCACTGCATTACCCAGCAGCAGCCGAAATAAGCGGTTGTTTGCGTAGAACCAATCCCTCGCCTGATTTCATATCGGGCGGGGGATTATTTTTAAGATCAGTGGAGAGTGTGTAGTGGTGAGTGGCGAGAAGTGGTCAGTCGCCAGTCGCCAGTTGGTAGCCGTAGGTTGGGTGGAGGGGCAAAAAGAGGCTGTCTATGATTCACCTTGCCCGCCCCGGAACCCAACACATACTTTCTTTTTTATTCACCACAGAGGCAGCAGAAGGCCCCTCCCACACCCTCCCCAAATTCGGCGAATTTGGGGAGGGCAGGGTGGGGCTGCCAGGGAAATGGTGTTCTTCCCTGCCGCCTGCAACCTGAAACCTGCACCCTTTTTAAATTGATGTATAATATTTTTATTGCGGGGAAATTTATTGGTAAATTCGTTTCAATCAGCGGTCAAATATCCATATATTATTCCGGGGCTAGGGTGTTATGCTGTAAAGTTGCTGTGTATCAGCAATCCGTATAATTAATAGTTAGCCCGTTCTTTCTATTCGCAAAGGGTTCATAGTGAAAAAAATTGGCGTTTTTCTTCTGCTCACAGTTTTATTGGCATCTACCTACATGATATTCGGGTCCGACTTTGAGTCTGGAAAAATATCACTTTTTGCGGGCATTGGAACAATAATAGGTATCTTTTTTGTTCTCAGCGAAAGAATAACTTCTGCCAAAACACCTTTCTTAGAGTTGGAAGCAGAAATAGACAAAGCACGTTCAGATGTAAAAGAAATAGGAGACATTCTCGAAAGTATCAAGTCGCAAAAAGATATGATTGACTTGATTGTGAGAGACGCAAATGCGGCTCAAAAACAAATGCTCCAAATTGAGACAATTGCCAAAGAAGCCCACCTTAAGGCTCAAGAATTTGAAGATGTTATTGCCAACACAAATTTAAAAGCGGCACAGATAGAAAAAATTGCGAAAGACGCAAACGAAAAAGCAAAACAAGCGGATAAAGACCTTAAGGAATTTATTAAAGCATTGGAAGACGCTTTCAGGTAAGAAGGTGGAATAAATGTCGCAATACTTTTGCCATGCGTGTTCTGTATCAGGTTTAGTAACACCCGCCTTTCCTGCTTCTTTAACTGGAACTTCCTATCAACTTGAAAAATACATCAAACATACAGCCCCCACTGGGCTATACACCATCAATTCTGTATTTGATGACCCCACTTATGACAATTACAGCGGATATATCGTAACAGGAACAATATCGGGGTTGCTAGAAATCGACAACTACGGCAGAAAAAACTTTATATGGTATGCAGGAGAACAAACAGGCGTAGAGTATCAAAATGGAGTATTTCTTGCGCCCGCCAGCGGTGTCAAAATCGTCTTTCCAGAAGATGATACAAAATTGCACGCATTCCCTATTACAGCACAATCAGGCACTGTAAATTACTGCGCAAACTGCGGGACGCCTTTGCCGATGTGGTAAAAATGTATCAAATCAAAAACGGGCTAACATTGCGTGCAGTGGACAAGTGCGGGCTTTGCCCTCACTTGAAGGGATTCGGCGCCTTTGGCATTTTCTACGCTCTGGCTTTTATCTGCCAATTCCCGCACTTGCCACTAACGCTTGCCGTTAGGCCACCGAAATGAATTCGACAAGATTAGCACCTAGGGAGTTCAATTCAAGATGAAGAAAATCGTTGTAGGAGTTTTCTTGGGGATTGGGGTGCTATCGCTTTTTGGGATATTGCGTTTTATCTTGGCGGTTAGATACGCAGAAAATGACCCGGTTTCAGAAACCGCTGAATATTACCTGCCAGCTCCTACACCAGGAAGTGACCTTGATGCAATTGAAGCTGATGCAGAGATCAAGATCCCTTCAAGCGCAAAAGAAATCCATGCAATGATAAGCGGATTTCGTGAGTTGGAGACGTGGGTGCGATTTGAACTTCCTGCAAATGATTTCGATTTGTTTTTAGAAGACACACTATGTACATCACCAATGGTCTCAGTCAACCCAACACGCTATACGCGAGATGAGCTATTTGATCCAGAGTGGTGGCAACCGAATCGGGCTAAAGATTTGCTAGAATGTCATGGAGGACACCAATATTTACGTCAACAAATTTTAGTGGATCGTTCTGATAAAGAAATCATTACAGTTTATGTACTTAGCATTACTGATGACTTCGGGACTCCCACCCCAAATTCGCAGTGAAGTGGCAACGGTGGCCTAACACCGGCTGCAGCGGACGGGCGGGGCTGCGCCCGCCAAATCGGCAGTTTTCTGCGCCTGAACATTTTTCCGTTTACAAGCAGTTTCCAATCCCACCCCGCGTCCGCCTCTAACGCAAACCGTTAGCCACCTCGTTCGAGACCTACTTTTCTTTCTGGAATAAAAAATGCTGTATTCATTGGTTATAAATCTCCATGACGAAAAAATAACTATTACATCAACAGATGGAAAATTCATCAAAGATGGAATAGCGGTTGTGGCTTTTGATGAAAAAGAAAAAGTTTTAAGCGTTGGCGAAACATTGGAATACATCCAAGAGCAATCCCCCAACGAATGGGAACGACTTAAGTCAAAAATATATTTTTGCTTCCCATTTTCAATAAATAACTTTCAACCCAAACTGGCTGGAATTTCCGTGAATTATTGGGCATATTTGGCATCACATTTACCGGCAGAATCACAAAACAGGATATTAAAGGACTCAATAGATTTACAAATAACAATCCCGGGCTACGAAAAATTAGAACGAAATGTTCAAGAGTTATTTGAATATTTCGTTCAAAAATCTGGGATGGTTAAAGTCAAAAAACTTTCAATCAACAACCAGTCAAGAACTATTAGTTTTGGTTGGATTGAATGGGCTTTGAGAATCATTTTTCCCATCGTATTCTTTACGTTGTTTTTTATTATTTTCAAAATTGCCCAAATAACTATCGGAACGCAACTATCAGCACCAATTCCAAAAAATGAGATAGTTATGCTTTTCATCATCGTTATCGCTATAATGTCTTTTACTATTTATCTTGGGCTTTTTATTTCAGTTGCGATTTGGAAAATTGCAGTAAAAAGTTATGTATCCGATGTGGTCAGTAATGCAATAATTGAAAATGCAAATTTAGGGTTGCCGAAGCCATTGTTAAAATTGCTCGGGCTGAAACCCTTTGTGCAAAATAGCGGTGGCTAACATCGCTTGCACCGGACAAGGGCGGGCTTTCGCCTCGCCCCTACGTAAATTACCGCTTGCTCAATGATGGGTTCCGGTCGGGTTGGCTTGGGTGATGATTCGCGCCGCAGCCGTCCTGCACCCATCCTACCTGAAAGCTGACGGCTGATCGCTGATCGCTGACCGCTTCTTCCCTACTCCCCTCGCTGGTAATTGGGAGCTTCGCGGGTGATGGTCACATCGTGCGGGTGGGATTCGATCAACCCGGCGCTGGTGATGCGGGTCAGGCGGGTGCGGGTGCGCAGGTCTTCCAACGACCCGGCTCCGGCGTAGCCCATGCCGGAGCGCAGCCCGCCGACCAGTTGGTAAATATAATCGGCCAGTGTGCCTTTGTAGGGGATCATGCCTTCCACACCTTCCGGCACCAGTTTGCGCCCGCCGCCCTGACCGCTGCCGTAGCGGTCTCGCCCGTAACCCTGCATCGCACCTAATGAGCCCATCCCGCGATACTGTTTGTACTGGCGCCCTTCATATAAGATGGTCTCGCCGGGTGATTCTTCCAGCCCGGCCAGCAGTGAGCCGAGCATGACGGTATCCGCGCCGGCCACAATCGCTTTGACGATATCGCCGGAATACTTGATCCCGCCGTCGGCGATGATCGGGATATTCTTTTCCCGGGCCGCCCGGGCGCAGCGGTAGATTGCGCTCATTTGCGGCATGCCTGCCCCAGAGATGACCCGCGTCGTGCAGATCGAACCTGCGCCAACACCGACCTTGACTGCGCTGGCTCCGGCCTCGATCAATGCGCGCGTGCCTTCTTCGGTGACGACGTTCCCGGCAATCACCGGCAGGTGCGGAGCAGCCGCTTTGATGCGCCGGATGGCCTGGATCACACCCAGAGAATGCCCGTGGGCGGTGTCGATCACCACCACGTCAATTCCCTTGGCACACATGGCTTCCACGCGCTCTTCCAGGTCTGCGCCAACGCCGACCGCAGCACCAACCAGCAGCCGTCCGCGGCTGTCGGTGGCGGCGGCGGGGTATTGGGTCTTTTTCTGGATGTCTTTGACGGTAATCAAGCCTTTCAATTCGCCGTGTTCATCCACCAGGGGCAGCTTTTCGATGCGGTATTTTTGCAGGATGGCTTTGGCCTGCTCCAGCGTGGTACCCAGCGGCGCCGTGACCAGCCGCTCGGCGGTCATAAATTCGGTCACCGGGTGAGAGGCGTCTTCCGGGCTGGTGAAGCGGATATCGCGGTTGGTCAGGATGCCGGCCAGCTTGTGGGTCTGCGGATCCACCACGGGCAGGCCGGAAATATGGAAGCGGCTCATGATCGCCTCGGCCTCGCCGAGGGTGGCGGTGGGGGGCAGGGTAATCGGGTCGGAGATCATACCCGATTCGGAGCGCTTGACGATTTCGACTTCGCGCGCCTGTGCTTCGGGTGAGAGGTTGCGGTGCAGAATGCCAATTCCACCCTCGCGGGCCAGGGCAATCGCCAGGCGGGCCTCGGTGACCGTGTCCATCGCGGCGGAAAGGATGGGGATGTTGAGCTGGATGTCTTGTGCCAGGCGGGCGCGAATATCCACCTGGGAAGGCAGCATTTCACTGTAACCTGGTTCGATCAGCAGATCGTCAAAGGTCAGCGAGTCGATGGTTTGAAATAAAGAATCGTTAATCATCAAAAAACTCCTCAAAAAGTGCGCCCGGAGGGCATTGGCAAGAAGGATAGGGAAAACGGCATCCTGGTTGAGTGGGAGCGCATTCGGATTATTGAAAACCGCGCTCAAGTTTTGAACCTGGTTTGGCTGTACCAAAAAGCAGTCCATCGCGAGGTCCAAAAGCAGTGTGGCGAGCCGGGACACCCCTCGAAATTTAAGTGATAGCCGAATTCTAAACTTAATTGAATGTCTAGTCAACCAGGCCGGAAAGAGAAATGTCATGAAAATTGGCTGACAGATCGCAGCGAAGAAGCGCAGGCATGTATTTTGCGCATAGCCAAAATATGGACAATCGTTGATTTTCAGGGCTGTTATCCCGGTCTGAATCGTGTACAATATGGATATACCTGCTCAAAAATACATAACAAGGAGGATTTAGCGATGCTGGTAGGCGAACGAATGACAAGCCCGGTAATGACAGTGGTTCCAGAAACACCGGTTCAGGAAGCATTGGCGCAAATGCACAAGGATAAAGTCCGCCGTTTTCCCGTGGTGAACGCGCGCGGCAAGCTGGTCGGGATTGTGACGGAAACCGACCTGCTGAATGCCTCACCTTCGGAAGCAACCACGTTAAGCGTTTGGGAAATCAATTACCTGCTCAGCAAAATCACCGTGGAGCGGGTAATGACGCGCGGTGTGATCACCGTCACGGAAGATACCCCGATCGAAGAGGCGGCGCGCATTATGGCAGAAAACAAAATCGGCGGGCTGCCCGTGCTGCGCGGCGAATCGTTGGTCGGAATTATTACTGAGACGGATTTGTTTAAGATTTTCCTGGAGATGCTCGGCGCACGCACACCCGGTTTGCGGGTGACGGTGGAGCTGTGCGAAGAACCCGGTAAATTGAATGAATTGACCCATGCGGTTGCCAATTTGGGCGGCAATTTTAGCGCCCTGGGTACCTTTATGGGTGGATCGACTGAAACCCGCACGGTAACCTTTAAGGTGAGCGGGGTGGAGAAGGGTGCGCTGTTAGAGGCGATCAAACCGGTGGTGGAAACGATCAAAGATGTTCGCGAGATGAAATTTGGCGGGTAACTGACCGCTGGCGATTGAGTGGGAAAGTGTGCCATTTGAAACACCCCTGTGCGGTTTGATTGCCTCACAGGGGTGTTAGCTGAAGACCTCTTCCTATAACCTGGTTCAAGATTCGTTGGGTGGAGGGGCGCAACAGAGACAACTGGTTATTTGGCTTGCCCGCCCCGCAACCCAACGTCATTTGTGTTGGGTTGCGGGCAGATTTTTGTTATGATTTCATTTTGCTTCTCCTGCCCTGCACTCAACCTACCGGCTTACCTCCCAATTCGAGAGACGAGCCGGGGCACCTCCGGCACCTTTTAGGGTTGTGCATCCCCAGTGCTTTCGAATATATACCAGCCAGGAACATCGACAATCCAGCCGATTATTTCGTTTTCCGTCTTAATTTTCCACCATTGATAATCGTCTGCATTGACCGGGCCATCTAAAACGGTAAATGATTCTGTACCCATCAAAGAATCCAATTTCTGGGAAGAAAGTGATGGTTGCTCGCGAACATTAAGATTTTTGCCAAGTTCAGTGACCTGGTATGTCCAGCCCAAATGAATGCTAACCAAGGGCCATAAAGCCGACTCAATTGCTCCTTCGGGTGAAATAGCCGATGAGATAGTCTGTGTATTCACGTCAGCCACAAACAACTGATAGGGACCGTAAGGACTTTCAGCTGAAAATTCTCTACAGGTATCCTTATTTGTTGCCGAAAAAACGATGTATTTTCCATCAGAAGACCAAACCGGGTCTTTCTCAAACCAGGGTGAAGTTATGAAGGGAGTAACTGCGCCAGTGGATAGTTCCAGAATGCTAAGGTCCCGACACCCGTCAACAGTCATCGAACCAAACACAAGCCTTTGACCATCTGGCGACCAGGAAATCCGGCTATGGTTATTCGCAATCGGGCCTGTAAGTGCGCGCAGGTTTTCACCATTTTTGTCAATGATATATAGTTTTGCCTCAGGATAATTTGTTTCCTGGTCAGCCAAAAAGGCAATCCATTTCCCGTCTGGAGACCAGGTGGGATGTGTAAGGGCTATTAGAAATATCAACTTTTTCAGGCCAGTGCCATTC
>JAJUJY010000163.1 GCA_029265085.1 Chloroflexota bacterium | reverse complement strand
CAAGGCGTAGAGAATTAACAGCTAATGAAGTCATCGAAGCGATTATCTCTTAAGATGAAGAAAACCGCAAGCAGAGCATGTGAATAATCGAAAATTTCACTGGGTCTGTAATTTTGTCAACAAGAGCCTTGTCCGGCAGGCTGTCCAATAACCATTTCCAATTCAATCTCATCGCGGATCGGGATACCGTGATTACCGAACAGGGGAATTTCCGGCTTGATCTGGCGGGCTTTTTCCACTGCACGGCGGTGAACCGCCACGAGCTCAAATCCGCGCTTCTGGTAAAAACGCAGCGCATTCAAATTATCGTTGGTTGTGATTAACCAGAGGCGGTGGCAGTTGGCAGCAAGAGCCGCCTCTTTAACTGCCTGGACCAATGCGCTGCCTATCCCAGCGCCTTCGCGGAGACTATCCAATGAAGTAATTTCACATTCATTATTGCTCAGGTGATAGGTGACAATTCCTTGAAGATGTCCGTCCGCAAAGGCGAGAAATCCGGGCAAAGTCGATAGGTGGTAAATTGTTCCATGGACCACCATGATTTCTGCACCCCAATGTTGGATCATCCAGTTTTGGATGGTTTCCTGGTCAGATGATTCAATCGGGCGTAAAACAAGCATAACGTGATTATTTCAAAAAAAAACAGATTATCCGGTGATTGTGGTGAACTTTTGCCTGTCTTCGTTGCAGATGGTTTTTAGCAGTCTGCGCCCAGACACCACGGCGGTTGGCAGGCCGCCGCCCGGCTCAACCCATTGACCGCATAGATAAAAATTCGACAGTCCTGGAAGCTGTTGGCTCATCGGTTTCATGATGGTGTTAGCATTGGTCGGGGTAATTAGCCAGCCCTCAAAGCTGCCTTGCCAGTTGCCGGTATACCGTTCAAAGGTAAGCGGCGTTGAGACATCCACCATTTCTACCTGTGCGCCAATACCAGGGAAGCGCTGTTCAAGGGTTTCAACCACTGTGCGCGCAACTTGATCTTTCTTCTCGTTGTACGCAGCCGGGTCCTGGCCAAGTTCTTGCCAGTATCGGTAATTGGTTGGCAGCATCACCACCAGGCTGGTTTTTCCCTCTGGTGCCAGGGATGGATCCTGGTTGAAGATATGGACAAGCAAATTCGTAACAACCTGATCGCCAATTTCTACACTTTGTTTGAGCTGAAACTCAATCCCGGAAACAGTCTTAGGTTCATTTTCAAATGTGCGGTTAACACCGAGGCCAACAAAGATCAATGATGGGAACGGCTTCCATTTTTCGTAAGGCTCTTTAACCTTCTCATCTACGTATTTACCGTCCAGCATTTTGAAGATGGTGGTATAACCATCCGCAGCTGAGATCACCCGGTCAGCGCGGTGCTCACTGCTGTCAGTTAATCGGATGCCGACAGCCTGATTGTTCTCCACTAAAATCTTTTCAACACGCTGTTGGTAATGAATAACGCCGCCTAATTCCAGGTAACGCTGTTCCAAAGAACGGGAAAGCGGCATGGAACCGCCAATTGGGTAACCGGCGCTCTGGTTGTGCAAGTAAGCCAGCGTGAACATAATAAAGATAATGGAAAATTCGGGGATCCGTTTGGCTAAAAAAGCCTCTTTGAGCAGCGGATCTTTAAAGCGATTGGCGAAATCTCCGATGGTAGTCGTTAACCAACGATTAAAATCTTTTCCCCTGGTCAATAAGAGCAAACCCAATTTCAAGCCTTTAATCGCTTTAACCAATATAGGGTCATTTTCTGCGGGTTGGTTAAAACGAATGCCCAGGCGGATACCATTGGTAAATTCTCGAATGACCTGTTCATCCTGCGGGGAAAGTTCCAGAAGATGCTTCTCTAATTTGTCAACATTGGAATAGAAAATAACCGTTCGCCCATCTGCACCTTCGAAACGTGAGAATTCTTCCAGGTTAATGAAATGGCGATTTTTCATCAAGCCTACTTCCTGCCAGTACTGATTCATGGCACTTTTGGGTGATGAGCCAAGCAGCCAGTGGATACAGCCGTCAATGGTATATCCCTTGCGTTTCCAGGCAGTGCATAAACCGCCGGGCAGGTTGTGCATTTCAAATATCTGCGAATGGTAACCATTCATTTGGGCATAAATACCCGCGGATAAACCGGAAAATCCAGCGCCAATAATGATGATCGATTTATTTTTCATGTGAAAATCTCAATCACTCATATGGAATATTCTCATTATAGCCTTTTTGTTGACTCTCCCCAATAACTACGTTAAAATCCAATCGTTCAGCAGCGACGAACGCCTTTGGCAAGCGGGAGCTGCAGACAGGAAAGAGAGCCTCTCTACCGGGAGGAAGCAGGGTGGAACCGCGACTGTAACAGCCGTCCCTGCAGCATCATAGCATGCTGCGGGGATTTTTATTTCCCCGCGCCGGAAATACTTGATGGAGGTTTGTATGGCACCAATTGCTACGCTGGAAAAAATAATATCGTTATCCAAAAGGCGCGGATTTGTATATCCCACCTCAGAAATTTACGGCGGGTTGGCCAGCTCATATGATTACGGTCCTTTGGGCGCGGAACTGCTGCGCACCATCCGTAATCTTTGGTGGGAACAATTAATTACCCGCCGGACAGATATGGTTGGTATCGATTCGCAAATCTTGCTGCACCCGCAAACCTGGGTTGCTTCGGGGCATGTGAATGCTTTTAATGACCCGTTGGTCGAAGATAAAATCACGCATAAACGCTATCGGGCGGATCATTTGATCGCGGAGTGGTTGGAAAAACATCCTCAGCCGGAAGAGGTCCTGGTGGAAGGCTTATCCCTGGAACAAATGGGCGAATTAATCCAGCGGTTGAAGATCAAGAGTCCGGAAGGGAATGAAATTTTACCTCCCAAAGCATTTAACATTATGTTCCAATCCGCCATTGGCGTGGTGGAAGGTGAAAAAATGCCTGTGTATCTGCGGGGTGAAACGGCGCAGGGTATTTTTACCAATTTCTTACAGGTATTAAATTCCAGCCGGCTGCAGCTTCCGTTTGGGATCGGGCAGGTAGGCAAGAGTTTTCGCAATGAAATGACCACAGGCCAATTTATTTTCCGTACACTGGAATTTGAACAGGCTGAAATTGAATATTTCTTTGACCCGGAGAAATCGGATTGGCAGACAATTTTCCAGGATTGGCAGTCTCGCATGTGGGATTTTATCACCGGCACGCTTGGTATCCGGGCGGAAAATTTACGTTGGCGGCGCCACTCGGATCAGGAACGCAGTCACTATTCCCGCGAAACCTATGATCTGGATTACCAGTTTCCCTTTGGCTTCAAAGAGTTATGGGGAATTGCTTACCGTACCGATTTTGATTTGCAGCAGCACATGGAATTTTCTGGGCGCGATTTGCGTTACACGGATCCGCAAACCGGAAAAGCTTTCTTGCCGCACGTGATCGAACCCGCCGTGGGTATCAACCGGCTGCTTTTAATGGTGTTATGTGATGCCTACTGGGAAGATGAAGCCAACCAGCGTGTTGTGCTGCGTTTAAAGCCTTCTTTAGCACCATATAAAGTAGCCGTTTTTCCTTTATTAAAAAATAAACCTGATTTGGTGGAAAAAGCGCGGTCGGTGTACAACACACTTTCACGGCGTTATGCTACAGCCTGGGATGAACGCGGTAATATCGGGAAACGGTATTATTCTCAGGATGAAATTGGAACGCCATTCTGTATCACAATTGATTTCCAGACCCTGGAAGACGATACCGTGACGGTGCGTGATCGGGATGCAATGAGCCAGGTACGGTTGCCGATCCGTGACCTTGCCCGGTTCTTACGCGAGCAAATAGACCCGATGGATGGCGAATAAATTTCTATCTTCCTTGGGTGACAAATCAACCACCATCAGCTATACTAAAGCAGGTTTGTAGGATATGCAATATCTGCAATAAATTAAATCATTTGGGAGCGAGAATGAGCAGCTTTGAACTAATCAACCAGGCAAACTTTGAGAAGGATGTTCTTAAATCAACCAAACCAGTGCTGGTAGAGTTTGGTGCTGTGTGGTGTGGACCATGCAAGCGTTTAGAACCTGAATTGGAAAAACTCTCAAAGACCTGGACGGGGAAAGTCCGGGTTGGCAAGATTGATGTGGATGAATCTTCTGACCTGGCGATGCAGTACCAGGTGATGGGTGTTCCAACCGTGATTTTGTTCGTCAATGGAGAGGTTGCCCAACGTCTGACCGGTTTCCAACCGGTTGAAAAACTCATCGAGAAATTTGAGCCTTACCTGTAAGCGAATGGCAGCGAAAGCCTTTTGTCCTTACGGCCAATGGCCAAGCCCATTTAGCGCAGGAATGTTATCGCGCCGATTGCGCATCAACGATGTTCAATGGGGCAGAGATGGGCGTAGTTTGGTGTGGGTAGAAGGACGAGCCGGGCAAGGTGTGCTGGTTCAGAGAGCTTCAGATGGGGTTTCTCGGGATTTGACTCTGGAACAAAATGTGAAAGGCGGTCTGGCATACGGCGGCGGCGAGTTTACAATTGCTGGCAGCCAGGTGTATTTTTCGGAGCGCAGCGGCCGCCTTTATCGTATGGCTTTGGATAAGGGGCTGCCCAAAGCAATTACACCTTCCTACGGCAGCACCGCCTCACCGGCGGTATCACCGGATGGACGGTGGGTGATTTACTGCTTCAGCGATGGGCGCAATGATGTGCTGGCACTGGTAGATGCAGAAGGGCGTGATTGGCCAGTTAAGTTGGTTCAAGGTGCGGATTTTTATATGAGTCCCGCCTGGCATCTATCCGGCCAAAAAATTGCCTGGTTGGAATGGAACCAACCGGATATGCCCTGGCAATCCACACGTTTAAACCTGGGAACGTTGCAAGGAACTCCACCCCACCTGTGCCAGAGCAGCGTCATAGCTGGGGAACCAGGTCAGGTATACACACAGCCAGAATTTTCACCAGATGGACGGTGGTTAAGTTATATTGCTACCAAAGGGGAATGGGAAGTCCTCATTCTTTTCGATTTGGCTACCGGGGAGCAGCATGAACTGCTTGGCGGCGAAGGATTAATCTTAAGCACCCCCGCCTGGATTTACGGGCTGCGGTTTTACGGCTGGAGTCCAACCAGCCAGCGGATTTTTTATACCCGTTTTGAACAAGGTAAGGCGACATTATGGGCGGTTGAGTTAGCGATAGGATTTTCTAAATCCATTGACACTGCTCCCTATACCTGGATTGAGCAAATTGCTGTTTCTCCAACTGCCGATGAAATCGCTTTTATTGGATCGGCACCGGCAATTCCAAAGCGGGTGGTGCAATGGAATGGAAACACTTTGCAGGTAGCAGCCGCTTTGGACGCTGAGAGGGTCGAGGGAGAATATTTTTCTTATCCACAGCAGCTCAACTGGCATAACGAAACCGGTGAGACGATTTACGGCTTATACTATCCCCCTACTCATCCAGGGGTAAAATCACCCGGGCTGCCGCCAGCGATTGTACACATTCACGGCGGTCCTACAACCCAGGCCTGGATGGCTTATGATGCGGAAGTACAATATTTCACCTCGCGCGGGTATGCCTGGCTGGAATTAAATTATCGCGGTTCCACTGGATATGGCCGTACGTATCAAGAAGCTCTTGGCGGGCAGTGGGGTGTCTTTGATGTGGAAGATGCAGTCTCAGCAGCACACATGCTTAAAGAACGCGGCCTGGCAGATTCTGGACGGTTGATTATTCATGGCAGCAGCGCAGGCGGCTTTACCGTGTTAAATACGCTGTCGCGTTATCCAAAAGTATATAAAGCTGGTATCTGCCTGTATGGCGTTACCAATTTATATACTCTTGCAATGGAGACTTTTAAGTTCGAGGCAAGCTATACGGATTGGTTAACGGGAGCTTTGCCAGAGGCCGCCGAAGCCTATTATGCTCGGTCGCCGCTGTTCCATGCAGCGCAGATTCAAAACGCCCTGGCGATTTTCCACGGGAAAGATGACCCGGTTGTTCCTCTCAGCCAGTCTGAGGAAATTGTTCAGGTATTGCGCCAAAATAATATTCCTCACCTGTTTCAGGTGTACGAGGGAGAAGGACACAGCTTCCGCAAGCCGGAAACCATTCTGGACTATCTAAGCAAGGTTGAGCGGTTTTTATACCAAAATGTTTTATATGCTCCATAGTTGGCCAGGCTGCTCGAGAGCAGCCTTTTTTGGAGATGTCAATGTTACCGGTAACATGAATTTTCTGCAATTTTTATAATTCGAGATAAAATACCTATATCTTCCCAGTATTTTTTTAACAGGATGGTTGGCTATGGCTTTTTTTGATCTGCCCCTTGACCAATTAAAAACCTATTGTCCTGAGCGTGACGAACCGCAAGATTTCGATGCTTTTTGGGCTGACACGCTGCAAAATGCACAAAAGTATTCGCTTAATCCGCAGTTTGAACCGGTGGATTATGGATTAAAAACAATCGAAAGCTATGATGTCACTTTTTCCGGATATGCAGGACAACCTATTAAAGGATGGCTGCTCCTGCCGCGCCAGCGCAGTGAACGGCTGCCAGTAGTTGTAGAATACATCGGTTACGGTGGTGGACGTGGTTTTGCTACCAACTGGTTGTTCTGGAGCAGCATGGGATATGCCCACCTGATTATGGATACACGCGGGCAAGGTAGTGCATGGCGTACCGGAGATACCGCGGACTTACAACCGGATGGTTCCAGCCCGCATATCCCTGGGTTTATGACCTTGGGGATCCTTTCACCGGAGACTTACTATTACCGCCGGGTTTTTGTGGATGCCGTTCGCGCTGTGGAAGCAGCACGCAATCACCCTGCGGTGGATGTCGAACGGGTAGCTGTGACCGGCGGCAGCCAGGGTGGAGGAATTTCTATTGCGGTGGCAGGGCTGGTACCTGACGTTAAGGTGGTTATGCCGGATGTTCCCTTTTTATGCCATTACAGGCGCGCAACTGAGATAACTGATGCTTACCCATACCAGGAAATATCCGCATATTGCAAAATTCACCGGGATAAGATCCATACAGTTTTTCGGACCCTTTCGTATTTTGATGGAATGAATTTTGCTGCACGGAGTAAAGCCAAAGCACTCTTTTCGGTGGGTTTGATGGATGAAATTTGCCCCCCATCAACTATTTATGGCGCATATAACCACTTTGCGGGCGAGAAAGAGATCCGAATTTATCCATATAATCACCACGAGGGTGGGGCGGATTTTCATGATATCGAAAAAGCAAGATTCCTTAATAAGAGTTGGCCTGTTTAACTACCAGTTGTTAAAAGCTTTGAGAACGTATTTTGTATATGGACAAAGGAATTCCTATGGCACAAATTGCTTCTGCTTACCCCATCACCTGGAATAACCAGGGACTTGGCTACAGTCAATTAAAATTCTTGGATCAATTATCTGAAAACGTTCAGGTTTTGGAAGATCCAACAGAGGTTGGCGTTTTCATCAAAGCGAAAACTCAAGCTGCGGCTTCACGCCTTGTATTACCGATTGGAAAATTGGCGAATATCAAAGCATTTACGAGCTGCCACCGTTATGAGCCGTTCTGGATGACATGCGCAGCTGGAACACGGGGCGGTGAAATTCCGATTGAGTCGCAATACGTATTGGCTGAACTTACCGATGGAAGTTGCCTGCTGATCGTACCCTTAATTAGTGGTGATTTCCGTTGTTCTGTCCAGGGGCATGGAGAAGATTACCTTGAGGTGGTAGCAGAATCAAATGATTTGTCTATTGTCACGGATGAGGTAACCTGCCTGTTCCTGGCAGCAGGGAGTAATCCCTATACACTGATGGAGGATGCTGCTGTATCGGTTGGTGCGTTCCACGGCACAGGCCGGAGGCGGGTTGAAAAGCCGCTGCCAGCCTTTGTGGATCAATTCGGCTGGTGTACCTGGGATGCCTTTTATCAAGAAGTGACTCAGCAGGATGTTCGTGATGGGTTGGAAAGTTTTGCCGAAGGCGGTGTGCAGCCAAAGTTATTCATCTTGGATGATGGCTGGCAATCGGTGCGGAAAATGCCTGGTGGTGAGATGCGGTTGACCGGTTATCATGCGAATGAAAAGTTTCCGGGTGATTTATCCAAAACCGTACAAATGGCCAAGGGAGAATATGGAATCGATACTTTCCTGGTCTGGCATGCGGTGGTTGGCTATTGGGGCGGGGTTGATGAGTCCAGTTTGCCCGGCTATGGGGTACGTGCCGTACCGCGGACATTGACCCCAGGATTAGCCCATTACGTGCCTGAGGTTGCTGAATGGTGGGGCAAGGTAGTTGGGCTGGTTTCACCGGAACAGATTTACCGCTTCTATCAGGATTATCACCGGCATTTGCGCCAACAAGGGGTAGATGGGGTAAAAGTTGATAACCAGGCCAGCCTGGAACTGGTTGCAGCTGGTTCAGGCGGCCGTGTTAAGTTAATGCAGGCATATCATGAAGCATTGGAAGGCTCCGCGCAGACACATTTTCGCGGCGCATTAATTAACTGTATGTCCAATGCAAACGAAATGCATTACTGCACCCTCAATTCCACGCTGACGCGGACTTCAACCGATTTCTGGCCGAAAAAACCGGAAACGCATGGTTTGCATTTGTATGTTAATGCCCAGGTTGGAATGTGGTTTGGTGAGTTTAATCACCCCGATTGGGATATGTTCCAGTCCGGACATCCTATGGGTGCTTTCCACGCTGCCGGTAGAGCGGTTTCGGGCGGCCCGGTTTATGTGTCCGATAAGCCCACAGAGCATGATTTTGATTTGCTGCGCAAGCTGGTATTACCCGATGGAACGGTATTGCGGGCAATCCAACCCGGACGGCCGACACGTGATTGTTTATTCTTTAACCCGGTGAAATCGGATGTTTTATTGAAAATCTTCTCTTTGAATCGAGAAAACGGCGTGTTGGGTGTCTTTAATGCCCGGTATGAGGAGGGCAAAGAACTTCCTCCGTTAAAAGGAGCTGTTCGGCCAGACGATGTGGAAGGCCTGGAAGGGTCACGATTTGCGGTGTATGCTCATAATCGCCATGAATTAACCGTGTTGCGCCGCGAAGATGCCTGGGAAATTGAATTGCCGCAGTTAACCGCTGAGATTTTCACGCTTTCGGCCATTCAAGATGGCCTGGCTCCAT
>JAJUJY010000029.1 GCA_029265085.1 Chloroflexota bacterium | reverse complement strand
GCCAATCAGCGGCCCCGTCGAAGATGTTGTCGCTTACTTAAGTCTGGATTCGGTTCTTTTCCCTTTGGCATCCGGAAATAACAGCCTCACAATCCGGTTAAATAACCCCCATGTTGGGGTGACCGAAGTGCTGCTGAATTATTATGGTCGGTTCTTAAGCCCCTAACTATGGAATACTCAATACAGATTTTAGATGCTCAACGAAGAATATTGAAAATTATAGACCAGTTCAAGTCTATTGAATTGGTTCTGCGCTTCAACCAGATCAGCCGGTATGTGGTAGTTTTACCCTTCTCAGAAATACTTGGTAACCTGGGACTTACCTGGTCAAATTCAATGCGGATATTGAGAGACGGTGTTGAATTGATCTCGGGTGAGATCGAAACGTACCAGCGAGATTTCGGGCAGGGCAGCAACATCATCATCCTGTCTGGTTCCAGTCCTGAAAAGAAACTCAAGGGTAGATTAGCACTGCCTGTTCCAGGGGGACCACCTTACACCTCGGCGGCATATGATGTGCGCAGCGGACCGGCTGAAACGGTCATCAAGGGGTATGTGAATGCCAATGCAGGACCTGGCGCCGCGGTGGCCAGGCGAGTGTCTGGATTGACAGTCGAAGGGGATGGAAGAAGGGGACAAACCATCACCGGCCGGGCTCGATTTCACACCTTACTGCCGTTTATTCAGGCCTTGGCGGTGCAGGGTGGGGTGGGTTTTCGATTTTCAGGAATGGAATTTCAAATTTATTTACCCAGCGATAAGACCAATCAGGTTGTCTTTGATGTGGGGAGAGGAAACCTGGCTTCTTTTACTTATCGGTCCAGCCCGGCAGAATCCAATTATTTATACGTTGGCGGTTCTGGAGTGGGAACAGCCAGAACAATTTATGAAGCGGGAGATTTTTCCTCGATTCAAGCCTGTGGACGGATGGAAATGTTTCTGGATCAACGGCAAACAACCAGCTCAGAAGAATTACAGCAGAAGGCATTGGAAGAACTTGTTAAAAAGGCGGCACTGGTGGAATTGACCGCTGCCCCCGTACAGCTGCCAGGACTGAAACCTTGGGTTCACTATAACCTGGGCGACCAGGTGACTGCTGTAATTGATGGTAAGAGGGTGTCAGCGATCATTCGAGAGATTGGAGTAAAGGTGACCGAGCGTGGTGAGGAATTAAAACCGGTCATTGGAAGCTATCGGGCAACCGGCAGCGGACTATTCTCTATTCTCAAAAAGGATGCTGATGAGCGAATTGAAACCTTGGAGATTGTGTAAAGGAGAAGGCCATGACGGTGAATTATTATTTTTTTGATACTGCACCAGTGTACCAGGCCGAATGGAGCAAATCCATTGGGAAAGTAATAAAGGATGGTGTTTTTTGCGGGGTCTATAATGATCTTTTTGTGTATGCTGATGCATCCGGGATGCATGTTAAAGTCAAGTCTGGTGCCGCGCATATCAAAGGGCATTATTACTTTTCGGATGCAGAACAAATACTGCCCATTTCAGCCGCACCTGGAACAGCTGGACAATCCCGGTATGATTTAGTTGTCCTTGAAGTAAATTGGTCAACAAAGAGCATGGCGGTTAAGGTTGTAACCGGGACGGCTGCAGCTTCGCCTAGCCAGCCCTCATTAACCAAAACTTCAACGATCTGGCAGATTGCGCTTGCACGTGTGACCGTTGCTTATGGCGATACCAATGTTCCGGCAAACAAGGTGCAGGATTACCGTCCCTGGGCGTTAGGGACCTTTGAGGTGCCTATTGTTATTGGGAGTGGTCAAAGCGCGATCACAACCGGTCCAGCTCCGGTTGCCGTGCCTATAAACGCAGCGAAAATTGTTCGCTGGTCATTGGTTGCGGATCAAACCGGGTCGATTGTGATTGACCTGTGGAAAGATCACCAATGGAATTATCCCCCAACCGTTGCGGATACCATTATCACAACCGGAAAACCCGGCCTATCAGCACAACGCGCTAATTTCGGTACAGTTTGGAATGAAGCAACATACCCCAATTTCAACGGCGGCAATTGGCCTGGTCATGCTATTTCAGCGAGTATTGATGGGAACGCAGCAGATTATGGTCAATGGTGGATATTGCCAAACGTTGATAGTGCGGCAACGGTAATGATGGTCAATCTGACGTTGACCTGTGCCCGCTTGGTTTCTGCGCAGGCGTAAAGGGGGGGCGGTTATGGCTGCTTCTATAATACGGTCGAATGCATTTTCCGGCGGGACAACAACCCCGCAAACCCAAACCCTTGACTGTAGCGGCGGCAATTTTATCGCCGTTTTTGTGTATTGCGAAGATATTGCTTCGGTTGGGGTATCAATCGGCGGAGTCAATTTAACCCGGCAGGTTTATCAAGCGTATAACGGAACCCGCGGCCTGGGTATCTGGACGATCCCGAATCAATGGTCTGGCAATCAAACCGTTAGCGTGGCGTTTACGAACGCCAAAAATTGTTATTTTTCACCTGTTTTGATCAGCGGGGTTGGGTCCCTTCGGCACACAGCCATAAATACGGGTGATGATGTTGTAACCTTAAACGCGCATCCGTCCGCCGATGGTATATTGCTAACAATGGGGTATGGCTGGTCTTCGGGAACTGTAACAGGCGCAGAAGTGTCTCCATTGGTAAATATCCAAAATCACAGTCACAATGATGCACTATACAAGAATTATTACCGTTCTTCATATTGCCCAACCACAGGTGCAAGCCCATTAACGCGGGAATATACGATCAATAACAATCCGCGCGCATTGGGAATATCAATAGACCCTGCGACTGGCAGGAAGTTTTTTATTCCACCATTACCAATAGGCTGATGAAAGGATCAAATCATGGAATACCTTCAAATCTATAATGAAATTTATTCAAACCCTGATATTGAAAAACGGGTGGTTGTTGCGTGCTTAGCTGCAGCGGATCAAGTTATTCATGAAGACCCCATAACTGCGAATCATGAGGTTCGTGTTATTTGGGCACGGAATGTAATATCAAATCCGACCGCGGCAGCAAGGAAATTAATGCCGGTGATGATGGTGAACCCAATCGTTCAGGCAGGAAACCCGACGGATAATGACATTCTCTGGCTGGTGCAGACGAATATTGAAGCATATGCACCGATCATGTGAAGGGTGATTTTTGGTTAAAAAATTAAGGACCGGGCCTGCCAGGGCTCGGTCCTCTTACCTGCAAACCCCGCGCAGGGCTTGCAAGTCGTTTGTGAATTTTTTCACGTGAAGGTAAATTTTGGCCAAAAAGTGGGCGCGGAGGGGCTCGAACCCCCGAACCTCACGGATGTGAACCGTGCGCTCTAACCAACTGAGCTACGCGCCCTGAAGTGCCATGATTATAGCAGGGATTTTTTGTTCTGACAAGATTTACCCAAACCGTCCGGTGACGTAATCCTGGGTTTCTTTCACCTTGGGGGTGATGAACAGCTGCTTATCGACACCATATTCCACCAACCGGCCTTGCAAGAAAAAGGCGGCGTAATCGGCCATGCGCGCGGCCTGCTGCACGTTGTGCGGCACCAGGATGATGGTGTATTTTTCTTTTAATTCATCCAACAGGTTCTCGATTTTTGCCGTGGAGACCGGGTCTAATGCAGAGGTGGGTTCATCCAGCATGATCACTTCCGGTTCCAGGGCCAGCACACGGGCCAGGCACAGGCGCTGCTGCTGCCCGCCGGAGATGGCGGTGCCGGGAGCCTGTAGGCGGTCGTACACTTCATCCCACAGGACGGCCAGTTTTAAAGCCTTTTCGACAGCTTCATCCAGCCGGGATTGGCTGCGTTCACCTGCCAGGCGCAGGCCGTAGGCTACATTTTCGTAAATCGAGAGCGGCAGGGGTACCGGACGGGAGAAGACCATGCCGACTTTGCGGCGCAGTTCAATCACGTCGAGCTTTGGGTCGAGAATGTTTTCGCCATTGAACAAAATTCGCCCGGATAGGCGCTCCACATCCGCCAGGTCGTTCAACCGGTTTAGGGCGCGCAGCAGGGTGGATTTGCCGCCGCCGGCCGGGCCAAACAGGACGTTGATGGCATTGGCCTGGATATCCAGGCTGATATCGCGCAGGCTTTCCACGCCGTCAGAGTACAGGATTGTCAGGTTTTCGATGCGAATTTTTTCCATAACGATCCTTACCACTGCCGTTTGGCACGAGCGCGAATGCGAATGAGGGTAGCGATCAGGTTCATACCAAGCACAAAGACCAGCAGAACCAACACAGTGCCGTATTGAATCTGGACCGGCATGCCGGGAACCTGGGTGGAGATGACAAAGATATGGTAGGGCAGCGCCATTGTGGCATCCATCGGGCTGACGGGCAGACGCGGCAGGAAGAAAGCAGCCCCGGTAAACAAGATCGGCGCGGTTTCACCGGCGGCACGTTCCAGCCCCAAAATTACGCCGGTCAAAATACCGGGCATGGCCTGCGGCAAAGTGATCCGCCAGATGGTTTGCCAGCGTGTGCCGCCCAACGAGGTGCTAACCACGCGGAACTGGTTGGGAACGGTGCGCAGTGATTCTTCGGTGGTGCTGATGATCACCGGCAGGGTCATGATGGAGAGGGTCAGGGAAGCCGCCAGGATGCTGGTGCCAAAGTTGAGGAATAATACAAACAGGCCTAACCCGAACAATCCATAAACCACAGAGGGAATGCCTGCCAGGTTGATGATGGCAATGCGGATCAGACGGGTGAGGGTATTATCGCTGGCGTATTCAGCAATATAAATTCCGGCAGCTACGCCTAGTGGTACCGAGAAGATGGCGGTACCGAGGGTCAGGTAAAATGTGCCGATGATGGCGGGCAAAATTCCCCCGGCGCGCATGCCGTCGCGCGGCATTTGGGTTAGAAATTCCCAGGAGATCGCAGGGGCACCCTGGATCAGGATATAGACGATAATTCCGACCACGGGCAGCACAGTGAAGAAGGTGATCGCGCGTAAAAAGATCAGCCCGATGGTCTCAGTCCGGTGGGCTGAGTTTAGGTTTGAAGAATTTTCAAAAGAAGCGTTTTCCATAAGATCAGAGCTGTTCTTTCGCGGAGCAAATTAAGAAAGCAGACGTTCGGCGCGCTTGCGGCTGCGCAGTGAAACGGAGGAGGCCAGGATATTGACGATCATGGATAAGGAAAACAAAACAATTCCAATGAAGAACAGAACCTGGTAATGGGGGCTGCCGGTGGCAACTTCGCCCATTTCAGAGGCAATGGTTGCGGTCATGGTACGCACGGGCAGGAAGATGGCGTCCAGGCCGTGCGGCAAGACAGCCGCATTCCCGGTGACCATCATCACGGCCATGGTTTCACCAATCGCACGGCCAACACCGAGCATAATGGCGGTTAGCAGGCCGGAACGCGCTGCTGGTAAGGTGACGCCCCACATGGTTTGCCATTTGGTTGCGCCAACTGCCAGGGCGGCATGCCGGTAAGAAGCGGGCACTGTGTTGAAAGCATCTTCCGCAATGGATACGATGGTCGGGATCGAGATCAGGCCCAAAAGAACTGCGCCGGTGAAAGCCGTCAGGCCGGTTGGCAGTTCTAAAAATTGGCGGAAAAAGGGTGCTGCTACCTGAATGCCGATAAAACCGAGTACAACGGAAGGCAGCCCGGCGATGATTTCAATTAGCGGTTTGAGAATATTTTTAATCCAGGGGGGAGCAACTTCGGAGATGTACAGGCTGGTGCCAACGCCAAACGGAATGGCAATCAATGTGGCTGTGATGGTGACCAGGAGGGATCCAAACAGCAAAGGCCAGATGCTGTAATAGCCTTCGATTGGATACCACCGTTCACCGAACAGGCTGGACAGCGAGACATTCCCTAATGCCGGTAAGCCTTCACGAAGTAAGAAGATTAAAATCAGCGAGACAAATAAAATGCTGGAATATCCAGAAACTTTAATAATTGTATTGATCCAAAATTCATTTGTCTTGCGTGGATTTTTCATGACCTTTACCCTGGCGGATTACTGGTTGTGAACCGGCACAAATCCCAGCGAAGACACAATTTCCTGAGCTTCTGGGGTGAATATCCATTCCAGGTAGGCCAATGTGGCCGTGGAAGGATTCTGCTTGGTGTACATAAACAGGTCGCGGGAGATGGGGTAACTCCCATTGTTAACGGTTTCAATCGATGGAAGAACAAAAGGGGCTTCGGGATTTGCAGCAATTGCCAGCATTTTTACGTCTTCCGTCACATACCCCAGGCCGTCATACCCAATCGCATTCGGGTTTTCGCTGACTTCCGCGATAATCCCTTCCGAAGAAGGCAGTAACAATGTGTCCGCGGAAAAGATGGATTTATCCTCTTTGCTTCCCAGGCGGATTACCTCTTCCAAAAAATAAACATGGGTTCCGGAGTTGGTTTCGCGGGAGAGCCGCACAATCGGCCGGTCTTCGCCCCCAAGCTCTTTCCAGTTATTAATTTCCCCTTTGTAAATGCGGGAAATTTGCTCCAATGACAGCTGCTGGATTGGATTGTCCGGATGGACAATCACGGCGATAGCATCCCGCGCAATCACATGTTCTTCTGGGATGATACCGTTTTTTTCAGCCGAAGCTATTTCTTCGGCTTTGATTTTTCTGGAGGCGTTGGCAATATCCACGGTGCCAGAAATTAACGCGGACATTCCTGTGCCCGTGCCGCCGCCGGTAACAGATATTCGCACTTCCGGGTGGTTCTCCTGATACCGTTCCGCCCAGGCCAATGCCAGGTTGACGATGGTATCAGAGCCTTTGTTTTGAATATATGCGGAGCTGCTGGCCGACTGGCCTTCTGGTTGGGCTGCTGAGCAGGCGGTCACCAGAAGGGAAAAGATAATGATTAAGGGGAATAAGCGCAATCTCATACCGCATAAATTATAACGGAAAAAGTGCGAATTTCTTTTTTGATTCCCAAAGAAAATGCGTTTTTAGAAAAAAACGGGATTAAGATCATAGGGTGGCGCGGTGATTAATTGCAGCTCAATTGAATCAGTTTTCATCCTTGCCTTTTACCCCATTGCGGCTATAATTGCTTCGTTTGGTGTTTACTCTCGATTCCAACATGTTTCATTCTAAAGAGCATCTCATGTCTATTAACCCACCCGACGGGGTATTATTGTGTTATGGATTTCCGGTACTGAATCGAATTCAGTCGCTGGTTGTCGAACTGTCGGTTAGGAGAACTGTCGCACCTCGAGCTTCTACAAATGTGGAGGCTCGATTTTTTTAATCTTTCGCTTTTCCTGTTGGAAAACTGGAATTGGTTTTGATAGGAGCATGATGACAGAACGGATTGATCCGCAGGACCACCAAAATAACCCTTCCAGGCTGTGCCGGGTTGTCTTTCAGCCGTCCGGCAAAAACGGGCAGGTACCGGCTGGAATCACGATTTTAGAGGCTGCCCGCCAGATGGGGGTGGGCATAGAATCAATTTGTGGTGGGCAGGAAACCTGTGCAAAGTGCCTGGTGCAGGTAGAAGAAGGGGAATTTCCAAAACATCATTTCATTTCCAGCCGCGATCACATCAGCCCACCTACCGAGCATGAGAAGCATTTACTGCAAAAACGGAATATCCAGCCTGGGCTGCGGTTATCCTGTTCTACAAAAATATTGGGTGATCTTTTGGTCACTGTTCCAGAAGCCAGCCAGGCGCAAAAGCAGGTGGTCCGTAAAGCGGCGACAGAGCGGTTGATTGAGGTTGATCCGATGGTCCGGCCGTATTTCTTGCGGCTGGCGCCGCCCCAGATTAACGATCGGTCAGATCAAGAACGGGTTTTTGCGGAACTGGACGTCCGCTTCGGGCTAAAAGGGCTTACTTTTGAACCTTCGGCCTTGCGCAGGCTGCACGCCGCACTGCAAACGGGCAAGGGCAAAATCACCGTCTCGGTGTGGAATGACCAGGCGATCTTAAGTGTCCATCCGGGTTACCATGAAACACTCTTGGGGCTTGCAGTGGATATTGGGACGACCACGCTGGCAGCTTATTTGTGTGATCTGCGTACCGGTGAACTGCTGGCCACCACATCAGCGATGAATCCGCAGGTGACGTACGGCGATGATATTATGTCGCGGATTTCGTATGCGACAGAGCATCCGGGCGGGCGCGAGCAGCTTCACCAGACAGTGATTCGAGCAATCACACAATTGGGTTCACTGGCCGCTCAACAGGCCAATGCTTCGGTAGAAGATATTTTGGATTGTGTGCTGGTGGGGAACTCGGTCATGCATCACCTCGTGCTCAATCTGGATCCTCAACCTTTAGGGGAACTTCCCTTCATTCCCGCAGCGGGTGGAGCGGTGGATATGCGGGCAGCCGACCTGGGCCTGGAGTTTAATCCTGGCGCGCGGGTGCATGTTTTGCCCCTGGAAGCCGGGTTTGTTGGAGCGGATAATGTGGGTGTGATTCTGGCGGAAGAACCGCACAAACAGGATGAAATGGTGTTGATTGTGGATGTGGGCACCAATGGAGAAATCCTGTTGGGCAACCGCCAGCGGCTGTTATGCACGTCCAGCCCAACAGGCCCAGCTTTTGAAGGGGCTCAAATTATGCACGGCATGCGTGCAGCGGTTGGCGCGATTGAGCGCGTGCGTGTGGACGCGGAAACCCTGGAAGTACGTTTCAAAGTAATTGGCCAGTCGGAATGGAGTGATGAACTTCCTGCGGATCAAATTCAGGCGCGTGGCTTATGCGGCTCCGGAATTTTGGAAGCGGTGGCGGAATTATTTGCGGCAGGGGTGATTCGCCCGAACGGACGGTTTAATCCCGATTGTCCCTCGCCGCGCCTGGTTCGCCTGGATGGCAAGCAGTATGCCTTTGTGATTGCGGCTGAAGATCAAACCGCCAACGGCAGTCCCATTGTGCTGACCCAGGCAGACGTGCGGGCAATTCAACTGGCAAAGGGTGCCTTATTTGTGGGGGCTCAATTCTTAATGCAGGAGTTGGGAATCAGCCAGGTGGATAAAATTGTCCTGGCAGGCGCATTTGGCAGTGTGATTGACCAGCAGCGCGCCATGATGATCGGCATGATCCCAGATTGCGATCTGGAGCGCGTATTTGCCGTGGGGAATGCCGCCGGGGATGGTGCAAGGATTGCCTTATTAAATAAATCTCGCCGCCGCGAAGCGGAGCAGGTTGCCCGTTGGACGCAGCATATTACCACACCGATGGAAGGAGAATTCCAAAAGCAATTTGTTGAAGCACTGGCGTTCCCGCACTCCAAATTAACCTTTCCACATATCGAACTGTTTCTACATCGTTCAACGTTTGAAAAAAACAGTCAAAATCTGTATGATAATAATCAGGGAAATGGGGGGCAAACAGACCGAAGCTGATCTGGTATCCCTCTTTTTATTTTACGAATAAGGATCAAACGATACCCCAATCGAATTTTATAGTCCAGAAACAAAGGAGAAGTTTATGCGCACCAATTGGCTAGTAGAAATTACTAAGCGCGCCCAGTCCGGGCCATATATGAAGGAGAGCGAATTTGATATTAAGTTAACCAAACGAATTCGCGATTTGGTCAAAGAGTACGGGATTAAATATGATCCCAATACGTTGGTTCCTTCAGATAATGATATGGCAGACCGCGTATTCCAGGCGGGCTTGCAGTTGTTTGTGGAATTTGGCGTGTATTGCCAGACATCGGAACGGCTGATTAAATTTACTCGCGAGGAAGTGTTAGGCATTCTTGCGACCGTTCCATCTGCGGTGACGCTCGGTACGGGCAAAGATGCTGTGGTGATGCATCACCGTAACGTGGAAGATCCGCGCCGTCCAATCGTGCACTCTGGCCCGACGGGAACCCCCGCAACCGAAAAATATCATCCGCTGATCTTGCAATCCTGCGCGCAGGAACCGTTGGTCGACTGCCTGGGTGCCGGTTCCGTCTCCACCTATTACGGCGAGCAGATCATTCCTGGCACACCGTTGGAAATCCTTGGCGCGCGCCGCGATGCGACCGTTGCGCGTGAAGCTGTCCGCATGGCTGGCCGCCCCGGAATGCACATCAACGATGTGGCTGTGCCGCTGACTTGTGCCGGCAAGATGGCTGCCTTTGATCCCGCTTCTGGTTTGCGCCCCTCGGATGGCATTTTGGTCTCGCAGATGGTTGAAATGAAGACCGATTTTGACCAGCTCTCGCGCGTGGCCTGGTTAAACAATGTCGGCGCAATCCGGGTTGACCTGATGACCCCCTTAATTGGCGGTTTGGGCGGCCGTGCTGAAGGTACCGCGATTGTGTCAGTGGCCGATCACCTGTTGGGTGTGGTGCTCTATGATGCCGATTACCATATGTTCTCGCTGACCCATTTGAATTACGTCAATAACACCGACCCGCTGGGCATCTGGATTCAGGCGATGGTTGGGCAGGCGCTTGCGCGCAATACCCAAATTATTTGCTTAAACGATATTTATGTTCTGTCTGGTCCTGGCACCAAAGAACTGCTCTATGAAGTTGCGGCCGGCGCGATTGTGGGCACGGTGAGCGGTTTCAATATGCAGGGCGCAGGCACCACGGGCGGTTTCAAAGCGGATCATACCACCGGTTTGGAAGCTCGCTTGATTGCTGAGGTCTCCCGGCAAACCTTGGGCTGGACTCGCGAACAGGCCAGCGCGGTCATCCCCGAAATTATGAAACGCTATATTGGCACGCTGAAAGAGCCAAATCGCGGCCGTCCATTCAACGAAGTCTATAACATCGAAACGATTGAACCCACCGCGGAATGGTTGGGAATGTACCATGAGGTTAAGGAAGATTTGACCTCCCTGGGTTTGAAATTCAGCCTGTAATTACAGCAGGCAGCGGTTGATCTTATCGTAATTAATGAAAAAGGAGCACACGATGACAATTCCGGAGTCCATTCGCACGCGCTTGAGCGAAGCTTTAAAAAATGGCGAGACCGAAGATGCCGAAGCGATTGCATTGGAAGCGTTAGCTGCCGATGCGGATCCATTGGAACTGATCCAATCCGTTTTAATCCCCACCCTGGAAGAAGTGGGTGAAGAATTCCAGCGAGGCGATATTTTCGTTCCTGAACTGCTTTTGACCGGTGAGGCGGCAGAAGCGGTCAGCAAGCATATCCAAAAGGCGATTGAGGCCAAAGGACTTGCGGCTCACGTGGTTGGCACGGTCGTGATTGGTACCGTCAAGGGTGATATTCACGATATTGGCAAAAACATTGTGTCCACAATGATGCGCGCTCATGGTTTCAAAGTGATCGATTTGGGGCGCGATGTCAGCCCAAGCGCCTTTGTGGAAGCAGCACAGAACAATGAAGCCGACCTGGTGGGGATGGCCTCATTGATGACCACTACTCGCCCGATGATCCTAAATACCATTAACTTATTCAAAGAGCTTGGTCTGCGTGAAAAATATAAGATCGTTGTTGGCGGTGGATCTGTGACGCGTGATTGGGCGGAATCTGTTGGGGCGGACGGCTATTCTGAAGATGCAACTTCCGCTGTTGAATTGTGTAAGCGGTTAATTGCCAAATAGTTTCTTTTAGCCAAAGGAGGTGTCCAGGGTTTGTGTGATTCTTGGAATGACCAACCATTGGTACAGTCTCATTTTCGTTCATTATCAAAGGAGGAATGTCGTTATGAAGTCGCGATTATGGTTTGTTGTGGCGCTTCTGGTGGTTGCGAGTATGCTCCTGGCAGCATGCGGTGGGCAGGCGGCTACACCAGCCGCTGAAGAAGATAAAGAGAAGATTGCGGTGGTGATGATTGGCCCCTGGAATGATAATTCCTGGAATGAGGCCGCCTATAACGCGCTGCAATCGCTCAAGGCTGATGGGGTGGAAGTGGCGTATGCGGAAAATGTCTCCCCAGACGATGCTCCGCGTGTGCTGCGTGAATACGCCGGGCAGGGATTTGATGTGGTCATTGGACACACCTTCTCCTTCCAGGATGCGGTTTTCCAGGTTGCAGAAGAGTCAAAAGATGTCAATTTTGCCTGGCCGGGCGGTATTCAACGCACGGCTGCCAATGTGGCCGATTATGACCAGCCTTTCTACCAGGCTGCATACCCGATTGGTGTATTGGCCGCCTATATGAGCAAGACGGGCAAATTTGGCGCGCTGTACGGCTTTGATATTCCCGTGTGCCATTCGATGGGTGAGGCATTTATCGCTGGCGCAAAGACCGTCAATCCGGATGCTACCCTGGTGGTGACCCAGGTTGGTGACTGGGTGGATGTGGCCAAGGCCAAAGAAGCTGCTTTAGCTCAGGCGGATGCCGGTGTGGATTTCTGGATTGAGTGCGGTGAAGGTCCGGCATTAGGTGCAATTGAAGCGGCCAAGGAAAAAGGCGGTTATGTCACCGGTTACGTTGGTGATATGAGCGAGAATGGCCCCGAGGTTGTTTTGGTCAGCCTGATGTGGAATTTGGAGCCGCTCTACAGGCAAATGCTTGCTGATGTAAAGGCCAAATCCTTTGCGGATAAGTTCTACCAATACGGTATTGCTCAAGATGGTGTTGGTATGAAGATCAATGAAGCCCTCAAGGGATCCATCCCCGCTGAAGCAATTCAGGCAGCCGAACAGGCAATTGCAGATATCAAATCGGGCAAAGTGACTGTACCGTTTATCCCGCAGTAAATCGGTGAAGGAAACCTGTTTTTAGAAAAATGTGTGGGGCAGCCTTGTCTGCCCCACATAACAACCGGTGAAGTTTCAAGGCGCAGCATCTTTTTATTGGTCGTTTACGGCAGGCAGAACTTGGAAGAACGCACTGAAAAAATAGTTGAAATGCGAGGGATTGTTAAGTCTTTCCCCGGGGTTATCGCTAATGCCGGGGTAGATTTTGACCTGTTTAAAGGGGAGATCCATGCCCTGTTGGGAGAGAATGGGGCAGGCAAGACAACCCTCATGAATGTTCTCTATGGTCTATATCAAGCTGATGCGGGTGAAATTCGTGTCAGAGATCAATTGGTATCCTATAAATCTCCCGAAGATGCCATTGCCGGAGGGTTGGGAATGGTTCACCAACATTTTATGTTGGTGCGCCCGTTTACCGTGGCGGAAAATATTGTTTTAGGCCAGCCTTCACCGCGTGCGCCGCTTTTAGAGAACCGGCAGGCGGTATATGCGCGAATTCACGAATTGTCGAATCGTTATGGGCTGGCAGTTCAACCAGATGTACCGGTTTGGACGCTTTCCGTGGGTGAACAACAGCGAGTAGAAATTCTTAAGGCTTTATATCGCGGGGCGGAAATGCTCATCCTGGATGAGCCTACCGCGGTTTTGACCCCACAAGAAGTAGATGAGCTGTTGAAAATTCTGCGCCGTCTGGCTGCAGAAGGAAAATCAATTGTATTTATCTCCCATAAATTAGACGAAGTTCTGGCGATCAGTGACCGGATTACCGTTTTGCGAGACGGTAAAGTGGTGGATACCGTCCTGGCAGCCAGTGTGGATAAGCCATCTCTAGCCCGGCGCATGGTTGGGCGGGATGTGCTCTTAAGAGTGCAAAAAAGTGCAGCAAAACCCGGAGATGTGCGGCTGAAGTTGGAGCAGGCTCAAGCGAAGAATGAACGCAATCTGCCAGCCTTGTGTGGAATTGATCTGGAAGTGCGCGGTGGTGAAATCCTGGGAATTGCCGGCGTGGATGGCAATGGACAAATGGAATTGGAAGAGGTCATTGCCGGGCTGCGAAAACTCACCGGCGGGACGGTCTGGATTGATGGAAAGGATATGTCGCACTGCCCACCGCACCAGCGCGGTTTGTGCGGGTTAGCCCATATTCCCTCTGACCGGTACACGATGGGTCTGCTGGATGATTTCAGTGTGATGGAAAACATGGTTTTAGAACGTTTTGACCAGCCGCCTTTTACCCGGCGCGGTTGGTTGGATTGGACAGCCATCCGGGCGGAAGCGGAACAATTAACTGCGAACTTTGGCGTCCGCACACCGTCTATTGAAACCAAAGCGGGCAAGCTGTCTGGCGGGAATGCGCAAAAGATGATCCTGGCGCGTGAATTGGCTCGCCAGCCGCGGGTACTGCTGGCTGCTCAGCCTACGCGCGGTTTGGATGTTAGCGCAATTGAATATGTGCATAAGAAAATTGTTGAGCAGCGCGATGCCGGTGTGGCTGTGCTGTTAATATCAACCGAATTAGAGGAAATATTCTCGTTGAGCGATCGCATTGCTGTGATCTATGAAGGCTGTATTGTTGGGGTTGTTCCTGTTGATCAGGTAGATTTGACTCAGATTGGGTTGATGATGGCCGGTACTCGTTTGGAAGATGGGCGGAAAGGGACCGCACGATGAGTGTACCTTTGGCAAACGAACCGGCAGTGAAGAAATCGATCCATTTACCTGCTCAATTGGTGAACCTGGGTGCACCGGTAGTAGGGGTGCTGGTTGGCCTGTTGATTGGCGCAGTATTAATCTTGCTGGCAGGTGCGAACCCGCTGGAAATTTATGGCGTCATGCTGCGCGGTGCCTTTGGCGGCACACGCCAATGGACAGAAACGATTTTAAAAACTGCGCCGCTGCTGATGGTTGGTTTGGGCCTGACCTCAGCTTTTCGTGCACGCGCCTGGAATATTGGCGGTGAGGGCCAGTTTTATATTGGTGCGTTGTGCGGCGGTGTTGTTGCCCTGGCGCTGCCGGACCTCCCTGCGGTCATTTTGCTGCCTTTGATGCTGGCGGCAGGGGTGGCCGGTGGCGCGTTGTGGGCGTTCATTCCTGGTTTGCTGAAAGTAAAACGTGGAATGAGCGAAATCATCTCGACCTTGATGTTGAATTACATTGCCATCTTGTTGATGGAATACCTGGTGCGCGGCCCGCTGCAAGAACCTGGCGGATTTTTACCGGTCAGCGCGCAGTTGTCTGCCAATGCTCGATTGCCAATGTTGTTTGGTTCGCGCATCCATGTTGGCGTTATCCTGGCAGTTTTATTGATCCCGGTGGTCTATTTTCTCCTCTGGCGCACTCCGCTCGGATTTAAGCTGCGCGCGGTAGGTTCCCGGCAAAGTGTGGCGCGTTATGCCGGGATTAATGTGGAACGGGTGATGCTGTTTGCGCTGTCATTCAGCGGCGGGTTAGCCGGCTTGGCTGGAATCATTGAGGTGAGTACCCTGCATACCCGATTGAAGGGGGATATTTCCGGGGGATTCGGTTTTAATGGTATCCTGGTGGCCTTGTTAGGAAGGATGCATCCGGCTGGCGTGTCAGCAGCGGCGGTCTTTTTTGCCGCGTTGACCATTGGCGCACAGTCAATGCATATTGTATCCGGGCTGCCGCCCTCTCTAGCCGATGCGATCCAATCGGTGATTGTGTTATCCGTATTGGCAGTGGATGCGCTGGCGCGCAGAAAGCTGGTTGCCTGATGGATTGGAGCGTTTTCTTACAGTGGAGTTTTTTGATTGCGCTGGTTACAGCAGGAATCCGCTTGGCAACACCGGTGCTGCTGGCCACCTTGGGTGAAATCATCACAGAGCGTTCCGGGGTGATGAACCTGGGTGTGGAAGGCGTGATGGTTGTCGGCGGTTTATTCGGTTTTATGACCGCATATTTATTGGAAAACGGACCTCTTGCAGGCCGGGGTGAGTTAAGTGCCTGGATTGGGCTGGTCGCCGGATTGCTGGCCGGTGTGGTAATGGGGGCGTTGATGGCCGGGCTAAGTGTAACCCTCAAAGCAGACCAGGTTATCTGCGGTGTGACTCTGGTCGTGTTTGGGCACGGCCTGGCTGCCTATATTTACCGTCAATCGCTCAGCTCTTTAACGGCGCGTGTTTCTGGAATGGAAACCCTCCCGGTTCCGTTTTTGAGCAATATTCCGGTATTGGGTGATATCTTGTTCAATCATGATCCTACAGTTTATTTAACCGCGGCGCTGGTTTTATTGGTCTGGTTTTTCCTGTTCCGCACCACCTGGGGGTTGAATATCCGCTCTGTAGGTGAAAATCCAGCCGCGGCGGCTACCTCTGGGATTAATGTTCAGCGCACCCGATTCATTGCCACGTTGTTAGGAGCGGCTTTGGCCGGGTTAGGCGGGGCTGTCCTGACCGTCATTCAATTGAAACTGTTCCGTGAAGGCATCACTGCCGGACGCGGGTGGATTGCGGTTGCCCTGGTGATTTTTGCGCGCTGGCGGCCGGAGTTGGCCTTGCTGGGCGCAATGCTGTTTGGGTTGGCCGATTCGCTGCAGTTTCGTATTCAGGCACTCAGCCAGGCCGAGAGCGGCCTGGGCGCAATTCCCTATGAGTTTTTGCTCATGCTGCCCTATGTGCTGACTTTGCTTGCGCTATTGTTCCGCGGTAAGCGCAGCGACTCACCGGCGGCTTTGGGTACACCATATAACAAAGGGGCTCGATAAGAGGAAGGAAAAGAAAGATGGCTGAAATCCGATCGCTGGTGGATGAGCCTGCTCCCCAGGCAGTTTCGGCCTATTACCAGGGCATGCGCCCGTTTTTTCATCCAGTCTTACGCCTGGAAGATTTACCGGAGGGAAAACCGGTTGGCCTGGAATTGTTAGGAGAGCCGGTTGTGCTGGTTCGACTAAACGGACAGATAGCCGCTTTTCAGGATTTGTGCCGCCATTATCAGGCGAGATTATCCCAGGGCGAGGTGGTTCACCGTGGGGAAACCGACTGCCTGGTTTGTCCATATCACGGTTGGCACTATGCACCGGACGGCCGGGTTGTGGCTATTCCTCAACTGGCCGAAGGGCGAGAAATTTCAGCCGAAGCACGTATACCTGCCTACCGGGTTCAACAGGCCCACGGCTTGATTTGGGTCTGCATGGAGGTGCAGCCTCGTTTTCCTATTCCAGATTTTCCTGAGCTGGCGGACCCTTCCTTCCATGCTGGTCCGCTGCGTGTTTACGAACCCTGGAAGGCCAGCCTGCCGCGAATTATCATGGGCGCATTGGATGATACCCATTTCCCCTGGGTGCACCAGGGCTTGTTGGGCAGCCGCGAAACACCCGCACCGCCAGACCATAAAGTCTGGCGCGAAGAACATGTATTAAAAGTAAATTATTCGATTGACCAACCGCGCAATCTTAGTACAGGCGGCCGGTCTGAAATGCCCTCAGGGGAGGTTGACCGGATACACTATGAAAATTCGGTCGCGATGCCGGGGGTGATCCGGTTGGTAAAGACCGGACAGGACGGCCAGGTGTATGCGATCTGGCTGGCGGCCTGTCCAAACCGGTATAACCAGACGACCACTTTTTGGCGGGTGGTGCGCAATTACGACCGCGACCCGGCCCGGGATGTCATCTATGAGGAATTTGAGGACAGGGTGAGGGCGCAAGATCAGCGCGTTGTTGAGACGCAGCGTCCCTGGTTGCTGCCGCCATTTTGGACGAGGGTTGAAATGCCTTTAAGACCAGCCGATTTACCGTTGATTGAGTATCAAAAATGGCTGCAAGAATTGGGTGTTGGCATCGAGTTATAAATTGGGTTGATTGAATGCTCTTTTGTGAACGGCAATTGAACGTTAGAATACAGGGAAGATCAGCGAATAACAGGTTGGATGGAGCTGTTTCCTTAAAAATGATGGAATCATTATAATCACGACTGCGGAGGGTATGACCATGAGGAAAACTTTTGTAGAGCGAATCCAGGCGGGTGAGGTGTTGGTTGCGGACGGCGCAACCGGGACAAATTTACAATTGCGCGGCCTTCCGGCAGGCGTAACCGGTGAGCATTGGGTGCTTGAGCATCCCGATCAAATTTTGCGGCTGCATAAAGATTTTATTGCAGCGGGTTCGGATATTATTTTGACCTGCACGTTTGGCGCCAGCCGGGTGCATCTTGCCCATCTGGAGATGGCCGACCAAACTGAGGCAATTAATCGCCAGGCTGCTGCGCTGGCACGGCGTGCGGTGGAAGGCACAAATGCCCTTGTAGCTGGTTCGATTGGCCCAACCGGTGAGATGTTGAAACCGTTTGGCCCAATGGAGCCCGAAGCTGCCCAGGAGACTTTTGCGGAGCAGGCGCGTTTGCTGGTTGAAAGCGGTGTTGATCTGCTGGTGATTGAAACCCAATTTGATATTGGCGAAGCGACCGCTGCAGTAAAAGGCGCGCGGTCGGTCACTGCGCTGCCGATTGTTTGCTCGTTTAGCTACGACCGCGGCACCAAGACAATGATGGGAGTCAGCCCGGCAAAGATGGCAAAAGCGATCAATGATCTGGGGGTGCAGGTTTTAGGAATCAACTGCGGGCGCAGCCTGGAAGAGAATCTCAAGGCGCTGCAAGAATTGCGAGCTTCCACCAGTTTGCCGATCTGGTTTAAGCCGAATGCTGGTCTGCCTGCCACGGATAATATGGGCAATCTGTACTATGAATTGACTCCTGAACAAATGGGCAGCCATGTTGCGGAGTGGAAAACCAATGGGGCACAGATTGTGGGCGGGTGCTGCGGCACCAGTCCAGAACACCTGGCACAAATTGCCAAAGCAGCGAAATAAATAGAAAAACTACCTCGCTCTCACAGACTTCCGTGAGAGCGAGCGTTTTTATTGGCGAAACACACGGATCGTGTGCTCTGTTTGCGTTTCTGAATAGTGGTATGTCAGTTTTTGGGCTGTGGCATCCCACGAATATTGGCCGTCAGAGACTTCTATCCGGCATCCTTTGGAATACTGGTAATTGGGAATAAAAATTTCTGTTGGGGCTGTGACGGCGGGGTCATGGCGAAACGTGAATTCAAATTTCCCGCTGGTTCGCTCAAAGGACATCCGCAGTGGTTCACCAGCAATTTTAACGGCATAAGGCCGGACAAATGCTTCCAGAGCGCGCCCGCCGGAATGGATATTGGCCGGATCATTTTGTTGGTCGCGGCTGAAGATGGATAAATCTTCGTCATTCCACAAGTCACCGCGTTCATTGGAGTTGTCTGGAGTGTAATTCCATAGGGTAAAGCTCATTAATTGATCATCCATTGCGGTGAGATTGCGGTCCAGGGCTGCCATCTGGTCACTGAAATCACCGCTGCGGAAGGCCTGTTTTTGATGCAGATCAAAGGCGATGCCGAATTCACCCAGGATAACGGGAATATTCCCCATGCGTTCCCGAGATTGCTTGCGAAATTCCCCGATTTGGGCGGAAAATGATTTGCGGATATTCTTGCGCCCAAACACCAACCGGCCTCCGCTGCGCACATCTACCGCCAGCCACGGGTTGTAAGCTTTGAAGAACAGCACGTAGGCGTCATACCAGTGCGGCGCAAAGACGGCTCCAGGAATGTGCCCTTCCGGTAATTGCGGCGGCTCATGTAGGGTTTCCGTTTCCAGAAAGATCAGCGACTGTGGGTGAATTTCGCGGACTGCTTCCGCAAAACGCCGGGCAAAGGGTAAGTAATAATCCTGGCTGAAATGGACTTCGCGCCCGTTGATTGCGGCAAAATAGTTCGGTCGTAAGAGGCGCGGCTTTCCATTCGGGTCTTCTTCCCAAACACCGTGCTGTTTCCAGATACAGTCAAAGCCTTGATGCCAGGCACGATGCCCGTGAGGATTGAATAATTTTTTCGCCAGCCGAACTGAACGAAGCGGGGTGCGCTCCATTAAATCAATGAATTGTGCTTTTCCATCCGCCAGGAGCATGGACTGGTAAGGAGTGGGGCTGGGGCCAACCTCAATAAACCCCTCGCGGCGATTTAAATTTTTCCAGCCGATATATCCGCGCAGCGGCTCGTTCAGGGTATCATAGCCGGCTACATTGGGCAGGTGGTGGACCCATTTGGCCACCTGTTGGATGGCAGCAAGATAATGGCGCTGCAAGTATTCCTGGACGGGTTCGCCTTCAATTTTGGTGAGTGGGGCGAAATCATTGCCGCCAAAAAAGAGGGTAAACATGGTTGCCGTAGCCAGTTTATAGGCATTGGAAGGCCAAATCATCCGCGGCAGTGGGTCGCCGTTGGTAGCATGCACCACAGCAGCGCCGGTTTCGTCAAATTTCGTCATGTCAAAACCGACCGCTTCCAATGTCCAGCCAGGAGCGCCGTCCCCACCGGTGAAGCGGCTCCAGACATCTTGATGCGGATCAATAAAGACCTGGATGTTATATTGCCGGGCTTTTTCGATCACTGCTGCAAGATAATCGAGGTAGGCTGTGTCATATATGCCCGGGCCAGCATGTTCGACGGCTTCCCAGGTGATCAGAAGGCGCAAGAAGGTGAAGCCCCAGGTGCGCAGCCGTTCCAGGTGTTCATCCGCTTCTGCCAGGGGAAAAGGACGGCCAACAAATGTAACCGTGCGGTGCTCAAAAAATCCGTCTAAATAATGAGTTGCGCCGTTTGCCTGGGCAGGCACCTTGCTGCTGCCGCTCAGATTGACACCCCTTAATATTAAGGCGCGTCCGAATTCATCTTTGAACCAGGGTCCTTCCGTGTGGATCATATCTCGCATCTCTCCAACAGATAAGACAATGATGGCTGCGGGGAAGTATTGTTAACAAGATGGGATGATTGTACTAAATTTTGTCCTGGTTGTGCAATAGCCAGGACAATGTATTCGGAGTAGAAATTGCCTGCGCTTTGGTCTGAATTTTGCCTGGGAAACTTTACCGGGCAATGGAACCAAACTTAGCTTAACTGCCGCACTTTTGGATAGCGAATGGCCACATAAGCGCCGTAAATTAACGATATAACCGCCCCAATGCCAACCGAGATGGGTGCGGTCAACCAGTCTGATACCAGCCCGGCTTGCAGACCACCCAGACGCATCATGCCGGCAAAGACCAGTGTGTACAGGCTCATCACGCGGCCGCGCAGCTCGTCGGGAGTGTAAATTTGCAGCAGCGTATTGGCCAGCGCGTTTTGCCAGACAAAACTGATCCCAACCAGTACCATCATGGCTAATGAGAAGATAAAGGACTTTGAAAAGGCAAAGAAGAGCAGTAACGCTGGAAAACTCAAATTGCCAATGGTGAGCATCATTCCGCGCGGTGCCTTGGCTGGTAACGAAGCAACAAACAGGGCGCCCAATACAGCTCCAAATCCCATGCAGGCCAGCAGAATTCCCAGCGGCAGCGCTTCGGGAGCCTGGCAGTTGAACAAAGCGTGAGAGCCTTCACAGACATACTGGATTACCGGTTTGGCTGAATCACCCAGGACCTGCGTGGCAAATACCGGCATTAGCGTGTTATACGGCATCGAAAGAAAGGCGGAAATGGCGATCAGGCTGGTCAGCACCAGGATGGTACGCTGAGAGACCACGAACCGAATCCCTTCTTTGAGATGGTCGCTTGTGCGGGTTCCTTTTTGAACCGCATGGGAAGAGTTTGGCAGGTTGCGCATCATCAGTAACGAGATCATGACCGGGATAAAGGTCAGTGCATTGAGGAAGAAGGCATTGCCTTCGCCTGTTGCCGCAACGATCAATCCTGCCAACGCTGGGCCCAAAGCGCGCGCTGTATTAAACATGGCTGAATTTAAACCGATGGCATTGGTCAGGTCTTCTTTGCCTTCTACCATGTCCACGGTAAAAGCCTGGCGGGCAGGCAAATCAATTGAGCTGGCTGTGGAAAGGAAGAAAGAAAGTAAATAGACATGCCAGAGTTGGACTGTTCCGCTCCAGGTTAACACCGCCAGGATCATTGCCTGGATCAACATAGCCACCTGCATCCAGAGGATGATAGACCGCTTAGAGAAGCGGTCGGCGATGGAACCACCCCAAAGAGAAAAAGGGATGAGCGGAATGAGCGAGATAAAATTAATTACCCCCAGGGCTGTGGCAGAGCCGGTAATGCGGTATACCAAAACTTGCTGTGCCATCGTCTGCATCCAGGTGCCGATTAAGGAAATTCCCTGGCCAAAAAACCATAGGCGGTAATTGCGGTGGCGCAACGCGCGGAAAGTATCCGGAACACGGCGTGATTTTTTATAGGTTTGTTCGATTGACATAGAGTTGGCTGTCGTAGTAAGTTTTTTTGGGAGTGAATTGTCAACGATCCGATTATACGCCGAAAAACTTGCCTGGGTAAATAAATACGGTCTCTCTAATCTATTCATGACAGGTTATGCAACCTGACAGACAAATTGATCTGGCTGGTATATAATCCAATTGATGTTTCGTAAACGCTACCGCCGTATTTTATGGTTTTTTGGCCGGGTGATCCTGCATGTGATCTGGTGGGACCTGACCTTGCCGCGGCTTGGCCTGCGGAAACTATCCGCACGGTCCCGTCCGGAACGCTTGCGGAAAATCGCCGTCAACTTCCGTGCTCTGGCGGTGCAAATGGGTGGAGTCATGATCAAGGTAGGCCAGTTCCTTTCGGCCCGCCTGGATGTTTTACCGGTAGTGATCACGAATGAGCTTTCCGGCTTGCAAGATGAGGTGCGTGCTGAATCATTTGAAGATATTCGGCGGGTGTTTGAAGCCGAATTTGGCAGCCCGTTGGGACAGGTTTTTTCTGAATTTAATCCTGAGCCAATTGCGGCTGCCTCGATTGGACAGGTACACCTGGCGCGGATTCGAACCTCAAATGGTGAAGCTGGCGACTCCGTGATGGATGTAGTGGTCAAAGTACAACGTCCATTTATTGAGCAGATTGTTGAAACCGATCTCAGCGCGATCAAAGTGGTTGGCGGTTGGATCGATTGGTATAAACCAATTCGCCGTCGGGCAAATGTGCCAGCCTTGCTGGCTGAGTTCAGCCGTTCTTTATACGAAGAAGTCGATTATTTAACTGAGGGAAAACACGCAGAAACCTTCGCGGAAAATTTTTTAAAGCGCGAAGATGTGGTGGTCCCAAAAGTATATTGGAGTTATACAACCCGGAGAGTATTAACCCTGGAATATATTCAGGGGATCAAAATCACTGATTACGCTGCAATTGACACTGCCGGAATCTCCCGTCCCGAAGTGGCCAGGAGGTTGTTTGATACGTATTTAAAGCAGATTTTTGAAGACCGCTTTTTCCATGCGGATCCACATCCGGGGAATTTATTTGTCCTTCCGCAGACAATGAGCGAAGCAGGGCAATCCGAATGGAAGCTTGTTTTTATTGATTTTGGCATGGCCGGAAGAGTGACGCCTGAGGTGTTTACAGGCTTGCGCGAGATCATTATCTCAACGGCAAACCGTGATGCGGCTCGTGTCATCCATGCATACCAGCAGATGCGGGTTCTTTTGCCCGGCGCGGATACGGAGCTGCTGACCCAGGCGACTGCCAGGGTGTTTGACCGTTTTTGGGGCAAAACCACCCCGGAAATGATGGAGATGCGCCAGGAAGAGGCGGAGGAGTTCCTGCGCGATTTCCGCGAATTGATCTACGATATGCCTTTTCAACTGCCAGAAAACATGATCTTGTTGGGGCGCTGTCTTTCGATATTGAGCGGAATTTGCACCGGCCTGGATAATCAATTTAATGTCTGGACGAATGTGGTTCCGTATGCGCAAACATTGGTTCAGGAAGAAGGCAAAAGCAGTTTCCAGTTCTTTTTAACAGAAGCGGGCGAGACGATCCGGTCGATTGCAGCGCTGCCGCGCCGTACAGAGCAGCTCATTTCACGGATTGAGCAAGGGAAAATCGAGGTCAAAAGCCCGGAACTGCGCCAGCAGGTCTCAAAATTAAATCAATCGGTGCGCCGTCTGGGCGGTGCAGTGATATTTGCTGCTTTTTTACTTGGCGCAGTCCAGCTTTATCTGGCTGGCTCGATTGATTTAGCGGTTGGGCTAGGTGCAGGCGCTTTTTTGGCCTTGATCTGGAACATTTTTGGCAGTTAAGCCTCTGCTGGGTCTGCGGATAAATTTGAACATTGTATTCTACACAGAGTACAATCAACGCAATCATTTGATTGGAAGAGGTGTCTTATGAATAACGGTACATTTTATATTCCGGAACGGGTAATGGTCATTGTGGCTCACCCGGATGATATTGAATTTGGCTGCGCCGGAACCCTGGCGCGTTGGGCAAAGGCAGGCTCAAAAGTCTCGTATGTTTTGTGCACCAGCGGTGAAGTGGGAATTGCCGAGCCGGGCATGACCAAAGAGCGGGCGGCTCAAATCCGTGAAGCGGAACAGAGTGAAGCAGCGCGGATTGCCGGGGCGGCTGAGGTGATCTATTTAAGGGAACCTGATGGGATGCTGGAACCAACGATGGCTTTGCGCAAAAAATTGGTGCGCGAGATTCGCCGTTTTCGCCCGGAAGTGATTGTAACCGGTGATCCTACTGTTGTTTGGGCAGGAGATGATTACATCAATCACCCTGACCACCGGGCTGCCGCTCAGGCTGCTTTAGATGCCACCTTTCCGGCAGCCGGGCAGCCAAATCTGTTTGAGGAATTCGAAGTGGAAGGGCTGAAAGCACATAAACCGCGTAAGGTGTATGTCACATCCTGGGGGGAAGGCAACCTGTACGTCAATATCGATGAGACGATTGAGCTTAAAATTAATGCACTGCGGGCACACAAAAGCCAGATGAATGGCTGGGACCCGGAAGAGTTAATCCGCAAGTGGGCGGCTGAACCTGCAAAAGGAAAAGAAATGCAGTATGCAGAAGTTTTCCGCGTGGTCACCCTGGTCAGTGATGAGGATTGGCAAAAACGAAAAGAAGATGAATTAAGCTAAAAATCAACTCCCCGGCTTTGATACACCGGGGAGTTTTCTTATTCTCCAAACATTTCCATCAAGACGGGATTAATGGCATCCCAATTCGGCAGCAGTACATTTGCGCCGCCGTCTGTCGTCCAGGGTGTGACCATCTCGCGGGTGAGGGTGCGATTATCTATGCCGCCTGGACCAGCGCGTAAGAGGGCAAATCCGATCCGCGGCCAGTGCCAGATGGGCAGGTTTGTATCAACTGATTGCATCACAGCTTGCATAACGGCTGGAATGCGCGGCCAGGATAACGGATTAAGCATTTGCTGCATGGCGGATTTGAGCAGCAATTGACCCTGTGCCATGCGGTAAAAGTCATCGGTGCCAGAGCGGTTGCGGGCAAAGGCCAGGGCTTCCTGTCCGTTCAGCGTATGGCTCCCAGCAGAATAACCGGCCATATCGTTCGGTAAATTAACTTTGATGCCGCCCATTGCGTCCACAATGTTGGTAAATCCATCAAAGCGTACCCGTACAAAGTACCGCAGGGTTAACCCAAAATTTTGGCGAACGGTCTGCATGGCAGCATAGGGGCCTGACCCAGCCTGGTTGGCCTCAGCAAAGAAATGGGCGGTATTAATCCGGTTTTCGCCGGCATCGGGAATGCTGACCCATAAATCGCGAGGGATGGAAAGCATGTTTACCGTAGGCTTAAGCGGAATGACGCTGACCAAAATATTGGTGTCACTCCGGCCAACAGCAGAACCATCCGGTGTGCGGTCAATCCCTAAGATTAAGATATTGGTGCGCAGCGGGGCCAGCAAATACACCAATATGATCCCTAAAACGAGTACGATTGGAATGAGACAGCCGCAGCCAAGCGGCTTTCGCTTTTTTTCTTGCGGTATTTTTTCAACCTTAATGGGCTGGTAATGGGCTAAATTTTCGGCAATCCGGGTTGGCTGTGTATCGGCCAGCGGATCGACCGGTGGGGTTTGATTCCAGTTTTGGTTCAATTCTTCGTTCCTTGCCTTTCGGCCGTCGATTCTAATCCAAAATGCGTTTTATGTCACCAGGGAAATTGATGCGTGAAATGTCCTGGCTTTACCGCCTTGATTGTAAACCCGTTGCCTGGACTGTGCAAATTGCGCTGTTCCAGTAAGCCTGTTCCCTGGCGATTCAGCCAGGCTGCCTTAATCCTCTGCGAGCTGAAAGGTGGTTTTTAGCTCCTGGGTAACCGACTCAAATTGTTGTTTGATATTTTCCAATGTTTCCGGGGTGGGTGAGATACCCTGGCGTGCATCCCGTTCTATTTTGAGAAATACATTGGATAAGGAGTTTGCTCCCAAGAATCCGCTGCTCGATTTTAAAGAATGGGCTATCTCGTTCACCCGCGCAAGGTTGTTTAGGGAAGCTGATTCAACCAATATATCCAGATTCGCCCGGGTATCTTGAATAAAAAGGCGGATAATTTCCAGTCCCTCTTCATCTGGTTTGCCAATTAATTTTTGGATTCGTTCTGAGCTGAAAGGTACAGAATCCGCAGTGTGTTGCCCTTCTTTTTGGGCTGCCACTTTTTTTAATAAATGCGTTAGATGATCGATTTGAATGGGTTTGCTGATAAATTCGTCCATGCCTGCAGCAAAACAGGCGTTAATGTCTTCCTGGAAGGCATAAGCTGTCATGGCAGCTATTTTAACCGGAAGGGTTGAGAACTCTTTGCGAATGGTGCGCGTTGCAGTTAATCCGTCCATATCCGGCATTTGCATATCCATAAAAATTAAGTCAACTTTTTGGTTTCGTAAGATCTGGATGGCTTCTTTGCCGTTGTTGGCCAGACTGGCATCGTATCCAAAACGGCTTAATAGGAGCTGGATCACTTTTTGGTTTACTGGATTATCTTCAACCACCAAAATATCCAGGGGATAGCGCTGCCCCATTGTGGGATCCATTTCGGGAACACTGTATTCTTTCGATCCATGTAATTCGGAAGGCATTAACAACCGCTGGAGTGCATCAAAAAGCTGAGATGGTTTCACCGGTTTGTTGACGCACGCATCCAGAGGGGAAAGATTGTTTTCAGGTTTCCCGCCGATGGCGCTGAGGAAAATCATTGGAATTTTGTGGTTTGCAGCCACGGAGCGAACCTTGTGACCTAGCTCTTTTCCACTCATATCGGGTAATTGAGCGTCAGTGATGATTAAATCCACTATGTTCTCAAGCAGAAACTCAATTGCAGCTGATCCCGTGGATTTGGTGATGGTCTCAATGCCCCAGGCTGAACAAATTCTTTCCAGGATATAGCAGTTTGAAGGGGTGTGGTCAACGATGAGTACTTTTTTCCCAGCCAATTCATTTGGCATCAGTTTTGAATCGGCTGACTGTACTTCCTGTGCGGCTTCTGTAAGAATGGTGAAATGGAAAATTGAGCCGTGGTTGAGTTGACTTTCCGCCCAGATTTCACCGCCCATCATTTCTACAAATCGTTTGGAGATATTTAATCCCAGGCCGGTTCCACCATAACGGCGGGAGATGGAAGGTTCCCCTTGATAAAAGGATTCAAACAGGTGGGCAAGTTTTTCTTCGGCCATCCCAACGCCGGTATCTTCAACGCTGAAATGGATTTTGTAGGTTTTGTCTTGATATTGTTCTCCATTCGCCTGGACGATGATGTCGCCTTGATCTGTAAACTTGACCGCGTTGAAAAGTAAATTGACAATAACCTGTCTTAACCGAACTACGTCTCCCAGGATGACTGGGGGAATGTCTTCATCTACAAAATAGTTGAGGTTAAGACCTTTAAAATGGGCAGATGGCGTGACTATATCCAGGGCTTCTTCAATGCAATCCCGTAAATTAAAGGGGTGGCGTTCGATTTCTAATCTGCCAGCCTCGATTTTTGATAAATCTAAAACGCTGTTGGTGATGGATAAGAGGCTGTCGCCGCTGGTGCGAATGGTTTGAACATAATCTAATTGTTCAGGGGTTAAAGGTGTATTTAATAACAGGTTGGTCATTCCAATCACGGCATTGAGCGGCGTGCGAATTTCATGGCTCATGTTCGCCAGAAACTGGGTTTTTGCCCGTGTGGCAGATTCAGCGGTTTCTTTTGCGGTGGTTAATTTTTCTTCCAATAGTTTGCGTTCAGTGATCTTATGTAAGGTCAGTACCTGCCCCCCTTTGGAACTGATCGGGCGCTTAATCGGTTGTGAGCTGAGTTCAAAAATCTGTTGGCGGCCATCGAATGGGAGTGTAACCTCGCTGCGGTAGGTTTTTCGCATGCCCCATTCGGCCTGTAACGTTTTCCAATAAGGGAAAAATCGTGATAAGGGGTCTCCCAGGGCTTGATGAATGGTTGTATTAAATATATGTTCCGCGCCGGTGTTCAAATCCATAATCATGCCGGAATCATCGATAACAATTACTGCATCCTCCATCGATTGAATGACCAGATCGCGGGCAATCGGGATCATATCTAGCAACCGGAAATAAAAAATGCCCCAGGCTAACAATAATAATGAGATTGCAAAGGAAACAGAAGTTGAATCTACATGCGGAAGCGGAAAGAGATCAAAATTTTCTAAAATGCTGGTAATTAATGGGATGGTAATACCTGCTAAAAGAATGATGATTTGTTTTCTGCGCAGTTTGTTTGATACCCAATAATGGCGGTGGAGCAGGATGCCGCTGGTTAAGACACACCCTAAGGCAAACCAATTGTTGTAGCTGTAGATTGGCCCAGGATTGTAATCCAATAATATGATTGATCCTGAAATAGTTAAGTGAACATCGTGTATATAGCTTTGGTGGGTAGAATTTGTTAACAATAAAATAAACACTATAACCGGCTCGATATATAAAATCCAAAGAATCCGCCATACCTTTTTGCGTTCATACCCAATATATTGCAGGGTAAACAATAAGACGGCAATCGGTAACGTCAGTGCACCGATTTGCTTAAAAGTAAACCAGGTAAATTTTAACGATAAACCAGTTGCAATAATTTCTAATAGATAAAAGAAAGACCAGAAAGTAACAGAAGTTGACAGCATCGCAAATGCCGATGCCCCAGGAACGGAAGATTTGGTCCGGGCAAAAACAGCGAGCCCGAACGAAGCAACGATAGCAATCAGAAGAGCAAGTATGAATGGAACAAGTTGTTCATTCAATGGAATTTTTTTGAACCTCTATATATCGTGAGTATGGAGGTTTACGCAGTTCTTAGGCGGACGGTAAATCTCGGAAAAGACGCATTGCAACGATATTGCAACTATTCTTTCTGATTTTATCATTTTATTGAAAACACCAGGTTTTTCAGGGGGAATATTTTCTTAATCAAACGGCAAACGCGGTAAAATGTATGGCTGTGAAATTTGTCCATTTATACAGAGAGGGTACTTTGAAACCGAAAACAAAAAGAACCAGGAAAGTTGTATTCTGGGTGTTGGGCTTTTTAGGACTTTTGCTGGTAGGAATTTATATAGGCTCTGTCTTTATGGTCAAAGATATGTTTACTCACCGGGTGGAGAAAGTGGCCTTCACTCCAGAGGAGTTGGGGCTGCCAGCTGAAACAATTTCCTTGACCAGTTCGGATGGAATTGAATTAAAAGCATGGTGGATTCCTGCCGAACAAAATTCACAGCGCGCAGTGGTTGTGCTGCTGCACGGAATGGATGGGTTAAACGCCTCCAGTCTGCTGCCCCAGGTCGGATTTTTGCGAGAGGCTGGGTATGCGGTGCTGGATTTGGACATGCGCGCGCACGGGCGCAGCGGGGGAGAGCGCATTGGCCTTGCATTTGAAGAACCGCGAGACGTTTCCGCTGCATTGGACTGGATTCAAAACCAGCCGGAGCTTAAAGATGCCCCGGTTATCTTGTTGGGCTATTCAATGGGCGGCGCAGCAGCTATCCGCACAGCGGCGATCCGGCCGGACGTAGATGCAGTGATCAGTGTGAGTGCGTTTTCTTCTATTGACCGGATGATTTCTCAAGGGATGCGCTTAATGGGTGCGCCGGAATGGATCATCACCGTATTTGGGCCGTTTTCCAGGTTGGGAATGTTGACAATTTATGGCGCCTGGCCTGCCGCGGCTTCACCGGAACATGATATTCCTATGATTAGCCCCAGGCCGGTGATATTAATTCACGGCACGGCTGATTCACAAATTCCGGTGGAGAATGCGTACCGTTTGCAGAAAGCCGGGGGTGAAAATGTGCAGCTGCAAATTGTGAAAGGAGCGGATCATTTAATTTTTATCGGTGACGGCACCGGCCCGGAGGATGCGGATTTTCGGCAAATGCTCTTGCAAGACCTGGAAATGGTTCTTCCCTGATTCGTAATAAAAAAATCTTTGGAATTCATCCTCCAAAGATTTTTTATTGAATAGTTGGCTTTGCTTATTTATGAATGGTTAAACCGCGCCGTTCGATCTTTTTCATACCGGCATGGTTAATCCGCACGCAGCCCTGTAAATCCAGATAGGTCAGGCGGGTTAACGTTTTCAGGGGTTTAAAACCAATTTCAGTGATCCGGTTGCAATAACTTAAATTTAAGTGGGTTAATTTCTTTAATTTTGCCAGGGGAGCTAATCCTTCATCGGTGAGGTTGCAAGAACTGAGATTGAGCTGAGTCAGGTTTTTAAGCCGCTCCAGGTGGGGAATGCCGGAATTGGTAATGTTCCGGTTTTCCGATAAATTCAAGCAGGTGATGATCGGGCATTCCTGCAATTCTTTCACCAGGTCAGCAAGGATGGCATTGTCAATTAATTTCACTCGTACGCAAACTTCATATCCTCCCGGAATCGAAAAATATCCGGGGCCTTCATCAAAAGGCTGCCATTCTGCACCCGTTTCGTTGATTGGCCGGATTGATACCGAAATGGGATATCGGCTGGAAAAACTAACTTCACTATCTTCAGACAAGAAGAACCTCCTTGATTTATCTTTTTTCTTTTAGTTTTAAGCTTTCAGGCGGCATAATTTCGGCGAGATCCAAAGCCTGATTGTTTTCCAATATTTTCAAGCGTTTCTCGTCCGGAATATCTAACAAGACTTTTTCAAGGGCTGCTTTGGATTCTTTGAGGATATCCTTGGCCGTCCCTGTGTGATGTGCCACTGTGTTTAAAATCGCAGCAGCCTCTTCAGCCTGCCCGCGAATGTGTAAAAGCCGGGCCCACCAGGTGTAAATGTCGACGATATCCGGGATACGCTCCACCAAAATGGCATTTTCCAGGGCTTTTCGGAAGAGTTTTTCACTTTCTGCATACTGACCGGTTTCTAATGCCACTTTTCCCAGGTTTTTGAGCGTGATCGCTTCCCACCAGTTGGTTACTTTGCCGTAAATATATTTTTGCGCTTCTAAATATAATTCTTTGGCTTTGACGAAATCGCCGCGGGCACGGGCAATATCGCCCAGGTTGTTATAAGCCATCACCGTTCCGCCGTAATCCTGTAAATTGAAATAGAGATTTAAGCTGCGCTGGTAATAGCTTTCGGCTGAATCGAATTGATTCAGAAGGTAATCTGCGTAACCAAGACAATCAAAATGAGCTGCCAGAAATGAGCGTTGGCCTGTTTCTTCAACATACGGTAGATTTTCAGCGAAAATCGATTTGGCTGCCTCATAATCTCCTAAAGAGATCAGGGTAAGCGCATAATTGAACCGGACGTTGCAAAGGCGCCACTGGTTTTCCATTTCTACATAAATACCCAGTGCATGCTGGTACAGATTTTGAGCAGTTTCATATTCACCGCGCCAGTTTGCCAGGTGTGCCTGGGTGAGAATGGTCCCACCAAGCATCCATTGGTCTTCCAGTTCTTCAAAAATTACTTTGCTCTGGTCTAGAAGTGACCAGGCTTCAGCTGTGTTTCCTAAGCCGGAATAATAGATGAACTCGGCACTATTGCGCAAAGCCAGTGCTTCCATCCAGCGATTTCCTATTTGTTGGAAAATAGCCAATGATTCTTCAGAAGCCAGCAAAACCTGTTCGCGGGTGAGTACATGGAAACCATTTGCACCCAGCAGAATTAAAATTGCCTTTTCATAACTTGGCGGCAAAGAAGAGATCATTTCAAATGCTCTGCTTTGGTATTCGATGGCCTGTTTTTCTTTTTCCAGGGTGAGGTAAAGGCTGTTTAATAATCCATTGAATAATGCATCAACTTTTTGGACATCCAATGAATTTGCGCCGGCCTTCAGGATCGGTTGTAATTTTTCGTAAGCAGCCTGAACCGCGGCCAGTCCTTGCTGGTAACGAGAGGTAATATCGCAAAAAAAGTACAGATTGGCGGAGTGTAAAAAGATTTCTGGCCAGTTGTGTTGATCGAGAATGTTATTCCAGGCGGCAAAAATATTATCCGATTCGATATTCAGGAATAAGCGCGCTTGTTTTTGATTTTTTCCCTGAGCCTGGCTGGCAAGTTCGTTTAACAGGTTGAGATAATACAGGCTGTGCAGCAAACGTGTTTCAGCCAGAATGCTGGGGGATTGCATTAATTCCTGTTCACCAAATTGCTTTAATAATTCATGCAATTCGTACCGGCCAAAAGGATCGCGGTGCAGCAGGGATTTGTCCATCAGCGTTGTCAGCATGGATAAGGACGCACCTGCTACCTGTGCAGCGGCTTCTTTGTTAAATCCTCCGTGAAACACGGTCAATTTGGTAAAAATGCGCCGCTCGGTTTCGGTTAATAAGTTCCAGGAATGATCGAAAGCCGCTCGTAGGCTGCGATGCCGGTCGGGAACTCCGCGCTGGCGGGTGGATAAAAAGTCTAGATTTTTTTCGATTTCGTCAGCAATATCCTGGCACGGCAGCATACGAACCCAGGCTGCAGCCAGTTCAATTCCCAGGGGCAGCCCGCCTACCAGTTGGCAAATCCGTAAAATTGGCGTTTTGTCAAATTCGGTTAATGTAAATTGCGGCTGCACTCGCTGAGCGGTCTGTAAGAACAAGCGCACCGCGCTGTATTGTTCAAATTGTGGGTCATGAATGTTTTCCGGGGTTTTTAAACCACCGACGTCAAAGATCCATTCTTCTGGCAAATTTAAGCGTTCGCGCGAGGTGACCACAATGTTGATCAGCGGGGCTTCTTGTAAAAGATAAGAAAGCAATCCGGCTGCCTCAACAAGGTGTTCCATATTATCGAAAATGAGCAGGATTTGTTTGTGCCGAAGATAATCTGCAATTTGAACTGGTGCATCTTCGGACGGGCGGTTGGATAGCTCGCGCGCACCTGG
>JAJUJY010000030.1 GCA_029265085.1 Chloroflexota bacterium | reverse complement strand
ACGGTTGTGCCGCGAAAGGCACGTAAGGCTTCTTCCGTTACCGTGGCATGATCCTGGTGAATGTCAGCTTTGGTATGAACAAACACAATGTCTGGTTTGAAGGAACGATTAATTCCGATCATGTATTCCAGGATCTCCTGGCGAGCATGTGGAAAACGCCGAGTTTCAAATTGCCCCAGGCGAACTTTCTCGCGCGGTACTCCAAGAGCATCCATGCTGTTGTAATGTTCTTCCACCAGGTTTTTAAGGTCTGGATTTTTCTGGTTGTCTGAGAGGGTCACACACAAAACATCGGTTTGGTTAACGATTTGAGCAATCAAGGCTCCGCAGCCAATTTCAATGTCATCTGGGTGTGCGCCAATGAAACAAACTTTTTGACCGTAAAAAATCATATCCTGTCCCATTTGTGCAGCTTACTTCTTTGCCAGGAAACCGCCAACAACCTTGGTCATGACCAGTTTGCCTTCCTCGGCCAGACGGCGGGAAGCTACCTGTTCAATTTTTTCCATAATAATATTGAAGTCTTCTTTGGTTTGGAAGAAGCTGTTCCAAAGTTTGCGGTCTTCTGAAAGGGACGCACGCGTATATTCGATGAAGGGCTCAACGGATTCAAAAGTTAATGGGTTCTCGAAAATATGGACTTCCACTTCGGAGAACTGGGCACGCATCGTGGATAAAATTTCGCTGCCATAGCGTGAGCTGCCGGGCATGGGCGGGATTGTCCTTTGCGTTGCTTCTTTGATGATGTCATAAAACATCTTCTTGTTTTCAGGCATGGGGCCGGAAGTAAATAAGACACCGCCAGGTTTTAATACGCGATGCATTTCTTTAATGGTGAGGGGAATATTTTCCGAGTAGTAAATTGCGAAACAGCAGGAGGCAAGATCAAACTGGTTGCTTTCCAGAGGGAATTCTTTGTTGAAATCCAGCGTCATAAATTTTACCGATGCGCCGGCCCGGTCATTTTCTTTGACAGCTTGATCTAGAAGTTCCGCATTGACATCACCTCCGGTGATTTCTACATCACCATTCAGGTGATTGAAGTAAGAAAAACACTGTTTACCAGCACCGCAGCCTACGTCCAAAATTTTTGTACCTTTTTTCAGGGGCAATAATTCCAGCATCCACTGGTCAATATTGCGGCTGCCGAATTTGGTGTGGATGTCGATCCGTTTTAAGAGATCGTTAGTGGTTTCCCGGTAGTCGTATTTCATATTTCCTCGCTTTTTAAGATATGGAGTAAGTATAAAGGGTTAGTGGCGATTGTCAAGGCGTGTTGTAAAGCCTTACTCTCTGGTAGAATCATCATTGTCTAACTTAGGAGCGGCATTGTGAACAAAAATCATCGATTTCTTTTTTTTAGAATCTTAACGGCAATTTTTTTATTGGCGGCATTTGGACTTATTCTCTGGGGTTACCAGGACTATAAAAATTCTTCCACTGGATTCCCTCTCGATTCGAAAATTGCCGGAATTCCTGTTGGTGGGCTAAACCAGGATCAGGCAAAGGTTCGCCTTGAAGAAGTCTATCTACAGCCTGTTCAACTTAGCTACCAGGGTGGTTTGATCCAGGTATCTCCGCTTGATCTGGGTTTGAAAATTGATCTTTCCAGCATGGTCGATACCGCTGCGCAGCAAGCTGGAGTTCAGGTTTCTTTAGGGGGATACTGGCAATGGTTATGGGGTAGAAAAAACATCGCCCCCATTAACTTACCATTATCTGCGCAGGTTGACCACGAAGTGCTAAAACGCTTTTTGCAAACCGAGATTGTGCCTCGGTACGACCAACCCGGCAAACCGGCCATGATGGTCCCGGGGACAACGAATTTCACATCCGGTGAAAGTGGATATCGATTGGATGTCGATGCTTCAGCAATCCAAATTGAGTCGGCATTACTGTCTCCAATGGGGCGCAAGGTAGATTTGGTTATATTCTCTGAGCGAGCCGGAAATGCGAATTCAGCAGTACTTCAAGCGTTTTTACAGCAAAAATTGGAGCGAGCTGGTTTTGATGGCATTGCCGAGATTTATATTCAAGGATTGCGTGGCAGTGAGAGCGCGCTGCACTTTGCTGTACAGAATAAACAATCCTTTCCGGTGGATATTGCTTTTTCAGCAGCCAGCACCATCAAAATTCCGGTGATGATTTCTGCTTTACGAAAAGTACCCGAGCCTGTGCCAACTGAGGTGTTGGATTTATTGGATCGGATGATGGTACTTTCGGAAAACCCGCCCGCTGATACATTAATGGATTCGTTATTGGGTGGAAATTTGGCTCCGCTGGAAGTTACCAACGATTTGAAAAAATTAGGTCTGCAAAACACTTTTCTGGCAGGCTACTTTTACCTGGGGGCACCATTGCTGCAGTTGGTGGAAACACCTGCAAATACTCGTACGGACATCACCACCTCTCCCGACGTGTATAACCAGACTTCTCCGGGTGAAATGGGGATTTTATTAAAAGCGATTTACGAATGTGCGCAGTCTGGGCAGGGGATATTAATTGAGGCATTCCCAGGAGAAATTACCCAGGAGAAATGCCAGGTTATGGCAGACGTCATGAAGCGAAATAAAATCGGCGTATTAATTGAAGCGGGCTTACCGGAAGGCACACCGGTGGGGCATAAACACGGCTGGACAGAAGAGAGTGATGGTTTGCTGCATTCACTAAGCGACGTGGCTGTTGTATATTCACCGGCAGCGGATTACGTGCTCACGATCTTTCTGTATGACCAGAATCAGCTATTATTTAATCCAGCCAACCAATTAATCGCTGAAATCAGTCAGACTGTCTATAACTTTTTTAACATAAATGCCCAGGCAAGCTGGGCATTTGGACCGACAATTTATCGAGAAAATCCTTAACAGATTCTCGGAAGCATTTCACCAGCCAGAACATCCAGGATTCTGGTTCCGCCAATTAATGTTCGTAAGAGAACACGACCTGCCGGAGAGTCATTCACGACACCGATGCGCGCAGCCATCGTGCCGTAAGGGTGCGCTTTAAGCGCATTTAAAGCTGCTTCAGCCTCGTCAGAAGGGACGATAACGATTACTTTGCCTTCATTGGCAATATAGAGTGGGTCAAAGCCTAACATCTCGCAGGCAGCCCGTACAGCCGGTTTTACGGGGATTGATTTCTCATCGAGCAGAATAGAAACTTTTGATTGTCCTGCGATTTCATTCAGAGTTGTTGCCAGACCACCGCGGGTTGGATCGCGCAAAACATGCGTATGCGGTGCTGCATTCAAAACGGCACGGATGAGATGATTCAGTGGGGCAACATCAGATTCTACGTCTGTTTCAAAGCCAAGCTCACCGCGTTCAGCCAACACGGCAATCCCGTGATCGCCTATTGTGCCTGAGATGATGACGACATCACCGGGTTTTGCCTGGTCTCCCCCAATGTTGGAATGTGGTGGGATCCACCCAACACCGGCAGTGTTGATAAACAGCCCATCGGCTTTTCCTTTTTCAACCACTTTAGTATCCCCTGCAATGATCTGCACTCCTGCTTCTTGAGCAGCTGCCTGCATTGAGGAAATCACCTTTTGAAGAAGATCGACAGAAAGACCTTCTTCTAAAATAAAACCAGCGGTTAAGTACAGTGGAATTGCGCCTGACATACTGACATCGTTTACAGTTCCACATACAGCCAGCTTGCCAATATCACCGCCGGGGAAAAAGAGAGGAAAAACGATGTGAGAATCGGTGGATACAGCCAGATTTCCTTGGAATGCTGCTCCAGCAGGCAGGTCAACCCGTGCAAAGTCGTTTCCGGCATTTAATGGCGGGCTGGAAAGGAAAGGTTTAAAAACACCTTCAATTAATTCCTGGGTCATTCGTCCACCGCTGCCGTGTCCCATGACAATTTTTTCATTATGGCGCAGGGGCATCGGGCAAACTGGCCCTTCTATGATCGGTAAGGATGTTTCTTCCATGATGATCCTTTAATGTCCTGTATTTTAATCGTTGGTACGCGCAAAGCGATAATAAGCTGAGCAAGCGCCCTCGCTGGAAACCATCGGCGCACCTAATGGATTCTTTGGCGAACACAATGAACCAAAGGCAGGGCATTCCGATGGCTTTTTCATCCCCTGCAAGATTTGGCCGGCAATGCAAATGGGTGATTCTTTGGTTTGAATATGTCCCACATCGAATCGCTGTGCGGCATCAAAATCAGCCCATTCAGGGCGTAATCCCCAACCGCTGGCCGGTATGGTTCCAATTCCGCGCCAGTTCTGATCCACTGGTTGGTATACCTTGTTGATAATTGCTTGAGCAGACCGATTACCTTCTTTGGTTACCAATCGCGGGTAAGCATTTTCAACCGTGATTTTTCCAGCCTCGAGCATCTGGATATTAACCAGAATGCCCTGAACTAAATCTAACGGTTCAAAACCGGTCACAGTCATGGGAACGCCGTATTTTTCAGCAATGGGCGGATATTCCCAGTAACCCATCACTGAGCATACATGTCCGGCCAATAAAAATCCCTGGACGCGGTTATGCGGAGAACCCAGGATCGCATGCATGGCTGGGGGAACGCAAACCTGAGATACCAGGACGGAATAATTTTTTAATCCGAGGGCTTTGGCTTGAATGACACTCATCGCATTTGCCGGCGCAGTCGTTTCAAAACCAATTGCAAAAAATACGACCTGCTGGTCTGGATTCTCTTGGGCAATTTTTACTGCGTCGAGCGGCGAATAAACCACGCGGACTTTTCCACCAGCCGCTTTGATCGAAAACAAATCCTGGTTTGAGCCTGGCACGCGCAGCATATCGCCGTATGAACAGAAAATCACATTGGGTTGTGCTGCAATGGCGAGGGCTTTGTCAATCAACTCCAGCGGAGTGACACAAACAGGGCAACCAGGACCATGAACTAATTCCACTTCCGGGGGCAGGAGCTGGTCTAATCCATACTGCATGATGGCATGGGTTTGCCCACCGCAAATTTCCATTAATACCCAGGGCTGCGTGACTGTCCGGCGAATTTCACGGATGACGCCTTGAACCAGGTCGGCATCGCGAAATGATTGCGAAAATTGGGTGACATCCATAATTAAACCTCTGCAGATTCGCGCCCAGCGTTTAATTCTTCTTCAATTGCACCAATTTCTCTCAACATGGAAAGCGTTTCTAACGCTTCTTCTTCGCTTAATAAATTCAAAGCAAAGCCAGCGTGCACGATGGTGTAATCACCAACTTTTGCGTCCGGAAGAGTTTCAACGCAGGCTTCGCGCGTTACTCCACCAAAATCAATCTTCGCCATATGCAAGCTGGATTGTTCATATAATTCAATAATTTTTCCGGGGATACCAAGACACATGGAAATATCTCACTCTCTGGGTGCTAATTCACCCCGTTCAATAAAAGTTGCGGCGATCATAGCCTGACCTAAAGCAATACTGCCATCATTGGTTGGAACTTGATGATGCCATAAGACAGTAAATCCATTTTGCTTCAGCAAATGGATTGTTTTGCTCAGCAAATAATTATTTTGCCAGACACCACCGCTTAATGCAGCAGTGTTCAATTGAGTTTGCTGGCGAACTGCTAAGCATAATTGAAGTGCCAGATGGCAAACTGAGTTGTGAAATCGGGCTGCTAAAACTGGGGTTTTGAGCCCTTTACGCCAATCATGGATCAAGCTTATCCATACCGGGGCTGGATCTATCACCCCATTCTGAATATCAAAATCATACCAGCCATTTTCATTTTCGTCAGCTGCCATTTCCATCTCGATGGCTGCCTGGCCTTCATACGTCGCAATCGAACGAATACCCAGTAATGCTGATGCAGCATCAAATAATCGTCCCATACTGGAGGTGAGGGGCGAGTTAATTTGTCTCGTGATTTGGGATAAAAGCATATTTCGTTCGTCGCTGCACAAAGCTTCCACTGCCGGGAGATCTGATTCCCAATCGATTCCGGATGCCCAAAGGTGTGACAAGGCCATACGAGCAGGTTTACGAACAGCGACATCCCCGCCAGGCAGGGGAACGTATTTGAGGTGGGCATGACGTTGGTAACCGTCATAGCTGCCAACTAAAACCTCACCTCCCCAGATTGTGCCATCTGTTCCGTAACCGGTACCATCAAACGATAAACCGATGACCGGATCGCTGGTTTGCCAATGATTGTCAGCCAGGCAGGCAGCCAGGTGAGCATGATGATGCTGTACCTGTATCAGGGGCAGGTTTTCTGATTGCGCACGCTGCTGGGCGTAGCGGGTAGCCAGGTAGTTGGGGTGCAGATCGCAGGCGATGAATTGAGGATTCACCCGAAATAAGCGCTCAAAATGCGAAATCCCTTCTTCAAAAGACCGCAGGGTTTCATAGTTTTCCATATCGCCAATATGATGGCTGAGGAATGCATAATCTTTGCGAGTTAAACAAAAAGTATTTTTTAACTCTGCTCCTGCAGCCAATAGGGATGGTATCTCTTTTGGTAACCGGATTGGGTCTGGTGCATATCCACGCGAACGGCGAATGAAATACGTTTCATTTCCCACTATTTTTGCTACGGAGTCGTCCACGCGCATGTGAATGGGTCGATTGTGCAGCAAAAATCCGTCTGCTAATCCAGTCAGGCGTGTATTGGCTTCTTCATCTTGATAAGCAATAGGTTCTTCACTTAAGTTTCCACTGGTCATTACCAAAACTTCTGGATAGCCAGGCTCTGGTTCTAAAAGAAGCAGGTGCAGCGGGGTGTACGGCAGCATAAATCCCAGGGTGTTTTGTGCTGGGGCAATCTCTGGAACGAGGTTGGTATCTTTTTTCCAGGGCAGCAGCACGATAGGATTTTGGCGGGATCTTAGCAAGGCTTCTTCTGATGGAGATACATGCGCGTATTTGCTGATGATACTCTCATTAAAAGCCATCAAGGCAAAGGGTTTATCGCTGCGTTTTTTACGGTTACGTAATTCCGCCATAGCCTGGTGATTGGCTGCGTCACAAGCCAGATGAAACCCTCCAAGACCTTTGATTGCCAGGATTTTTCCTGCCTTCAACCATGACCGCGCAACCTGAATTGCTTCTTCCCTCTCACCCAATAGTTTCCCTTGTGCTTCAAACCAGATGTGCGGTCCGCAAACCGGGCAGGCAACGGGTTGTGCATGAAAGCGGCGGTTTACCGGGTTGTGATACTCTTTGCCGCATTCTGGGCAAAGTGGAAAGGTTGCCATTGTGGTTTTGGGGCGGTCGTAGGGAATATCCTGGATAATGGTGAACCGTGGACCACAATTGGTGCAGTTGATAAACGGGTAGCGATAACGCCGGTCAGCAGGATCAAACAATTCACGCTGGCAGTCCGGACAAATTCCCACGTCTGGAGAAATGGGCATAAAATCCCCTGGTTGGGGTTGGCTTTCCAGAATTATAAAACCAATATATCCATTTGGCGTGCAATCCTCAACCTTGATTGTGTCAATTCGCGCAAGAGGGGGAGGATTAATGCGAAGTTCATTAAGAAACGCTTGAATTTGCGATTGAAATCCATTAATTTCAATTTCAACACCGCTGGAGGTATTCCTTACCCAACCAGTTATTTGACAGCGCGCTGCCAGATTATATATAAATGGACGGAAACCTACCCCTTGAACAATTCCCGTTACCCAAATTTTGGCACCACTTGCGGTCGAGTCCATTACTTTTTACTTTGAATGATTTTTTCCTTTAACCAGTTCGCCCATTCGGCTACCCCTTCACCGGTTTTGCAGGACATCGGGAATGTAATCAGGCCAGGGTTAAGCATTTCAACGCCCTGCCGGAAATAATCCATATTAAAGTCAATATAAGGCATCAAATCGGTCTTATTGATGATTAAGACATCCACACCCCGATAAATACTGGTGTACTTATACGGTTTGTCATCCCCTTCAGGGATGCTGGCGATCAGGACATTGAGATGCGTTCCCAGGTTGAAAGCTGCTGGGCAGATCAGATTCCCAACATTTTCTACGATGATCAAATCCAGGTCTGCAAGGGGCAATTGATTCAAGCCTGCTCGGAGCATGACTGCATCCAGGTGGCAATCTCCCCCGGTATTGATTTGCACAGCCGGCATACCAGCTGCGTTGACTTTATCTGCATCGATTGTGACCGGTGCTGTATCGCCTTCCACGACACCCAGGCGGTAATCAGGGATTAACGAGCGGATTGTCTGCAAAATAAAACTTGTCTTCCCAGCTCCGGGTGAAGCCATTAAATTTATTGATAATACTTGATGTTCGTCCAATAACTTACGGTTTAAATCAGCTACCTGATCATTGGCATTTAAGATTTTTTCGATAACGGGAACACGGGTTGTGGTCATAAATTGCTCTCTGGTAATTTTTCGATTTCAATACTGTCGATATAAAACTCATCACCCTGGGCAACACGCAAACGAATGCTGCCGCAGCGCGGGCAGGGGGATAACTGGTCTTTTAAGTCAAAATCCAGATTACATTCCTGGCAATTCATTTTTGCCGGAATGCGTTGAAAGTGAAGGATTGCGCCCTGGCAAATCGAATTCTGACTGATCAAATCCCAATAAAACTGGACAGAATCGTCCACGATGGAAGATAACTGACCGATAACGATATGAATATCGGTAACGCGACTGGCTTCTGCCTGATTGGCATGCTTCAAAGCAATGTTGAGAACACTTTCAGTGACAGATAATTCATGCATAGGGTAATTATAATACCAATAAGGTGAAAATTATGTGAACCTGTCGCTGGCTATCTACCTGACGGGCTCATTTGAAGAATGATAGATTAATTCCATTAATTGCAGCCGTGAAGTCAGTAAATTGCTTGCAACAACATTGGCAATCCGGCGCATGATGATATAACCGAGGTGATGGTCTTCATCGCATAGTTCGCGTAAGCCTTCGCCATTTATCGCCAATAACCGCAATGATTGTAACGCGTGGATTGAGGCGGTGCGCTGACGCACTACTGGAGTAAGGCTGGACCATCCTACAATATCTAAGGGTTCTGCATTGATGATATGAACCTGGCCTCGAGTGGGAACAACAAAATCTACGCTGGCTTCGCCATCCAGAATGATGTACAAAAAATCTTCCCGATCTCCTTCATTGAAAACCATCTCACCTGGCTCTACGATGCGGATATGCGAGATTTGTGCCAGCTTCTCAAGCTGTTTTTTGTTCAGTTCGAGAAACCAGGGAATACCTTTCATGATGTCGATCAGGTCAGATTGCTGAACCATAAAATCCGTCCTTATCTATCCACTTTCTTCCTTTATCTTTTGTATCATTGTTAAAGGCTGGCTCAAAGTGTACTCCGTCACTTTAGCCTTGCGACCTTTGTCATTAAATTCTGGCCAAAATCAACAATTGGTAATATTAAAATAACGCCATTTTGATTTAAACCATTACATCGTATGTGACAGAAAGAACTATCTCATACGATGTAACAAAATGATTTTCATTATTTTCCGGACTTGCCTGGATGGATCCAATCCAAAATCAAGTTTACAGCCTGAGTAGATAAGTCTCTGGTTTGATCTGAAAGTTCACGTTCAAAACCGAAGGCAAACCCACGCACCGATACTAAAATTGCTTCAGGCTGACGGCTGTATAACGTGGAAGCTAATGCCAGACATGTGGACGGCGTCATGTGATGTGTGAAAGGTGAGCTGCGGAAATTGGGTTCAAGTTTCTCAAAATGAACCAGTTCAGGAACATTGCCAGTGTGTGCGTCAACAAAACAAACGCGGTCAAACTTCGCAACCGTTTCTGACATTTCCGGGGTAAGCTGCAATGCAAACATCATTTCCACCGGATATCCCATCGAATGAAATCCCTCTTCTGGTGCAACAGGAACTGTCCGGCCAAACTGACGTGCCAATTGGATTAAGATATGCCAGGCAACACCATCATCCTGCCGGTCTGGATTTCCATAGCCGAGAATTAAGATTTTTGATGGGGAGCCAGGCTCCTTCCCAACTGATTGAGAAAGAGCCTGGTTAATTTTTTCGAAAGGAGACGAATTAGTCATTCTCCCGCGCGATCGTATGAACAATATTGCCTTCAGGGTCGATCACATCAATCGAGATCGGCATTTGTCCAACTGCGTGGGTTGAGCAGGAAAGGCAGGGGTCGTAAGCGCGTACAGCTGCTTCAACGCGATTAAGCAAGCCTTCATGAATTTCTGGACCTGTGATATAGGTTTTGGCGACACTGTCAACCGCTTCGCTCATTGCCCAGTTGTTATTGCCGGTGGCAACAATCAGGTTCACTTTTTCAATCTGGCCGTTTTCTTTTGCCCAATAGTGATGGAAGAGGGTTCCACGCGGGGCTTCAATCACACCTACGCCCTGCCCCTTGAATTCAAAGCGGGTGTTCACGATATCCGTGCTGGTGATGTCCGGGTCTTCGCACAATACGCGCACATTTTCTGCAGCGTATAAGGCTTCAATCAGGCGGGCATAGTGGTAATAAAGGGTGTTCTCAACGGGTTGACCGCCATTGAGTGATTTGAAGATTGCTAACTCTTCATTTGCCATTGGCGTAGCAATCCGGTCAGAGGCATTGCAGCGGCCTAAAGGACCAACCCGATATACACCATTGGGCCATCCCAATTTCTTGTAGTAAGGGAATTTCAGGTATGACCAGCTCTCAACGTGTTCTGCAATGTAATCCAGGTAATTGCGCGGATCGAAGAATTCCAATTGTTGGCCAGCGCGGTCGATCAAGCGAATATCGCCATCGTATAATTCGAGCGTGTTTCCTGGTTTAACTAACCCTAAGTACCCAGTGGGGAAGACAGCAAATTTGTTGATGTCTTCCATATTCTTGGCTGCCCAATCTTTCATGATTTGCAGGCCAACTTTCAGGGTAGCAATGGTTTCATCCAGGCCAGCCAAAATCGTATCGCGTTCGGCAGCTTTGAGGGCTTTGTTGACACCACCCGTGACGCAGAAGACCGGATGAATGCGGCGGCCGCCCAAAATGTTTATGATTTCCTGACCGTATTTGCGCAGATTGACTGCTTTCAAGGTCAGTTCCGGGTTTGCCTGAACCAATCCAACCACATTGCGGATTTCCGGATTGGCGTCAAAGCCCAGGAGCAAATCGGGTCCAGCTAATTCAAAAAAGTGCATGCCGTGGCTTTGAATGATCTGCCCCATGTGCATCAACTCGCGCAGGAGTTGAGCAGGCCGGGGAGCAACCACACCATACAAATCATCCACTGCTTTTGCAGCAGCCAGGTGATGAGACACCGGGCAGATACCGCAAATGCGTGGGGTAATATTGGGCATTTCAAAGGCCATGCGGCCTTCGCAGAATTTTTCAAAACCACGGAATTCGTTTACATGCAGGTAAGCATGCTCAACTTTGCCAGCCGCATCAATATGGATTGTGACTTTGGCGTGGCCTTCAATCCGGGTTACAGGTTCAATCGTTATTTTTTGTGCTACCATCTTCAACCTCTCGCCTAATGCCACATTAATTTATCGTCTTTAACTTCGGGGATGCGGCCTTGTGCCAATTCACTCAGCACGTAATAAATCACATCTGCGCTGGGCGGGCAGCCGGGAACAAAAACGTCCACGGGCACCACTTCGTTAATGGAACGAACGCGTTGTTGTTTGCATAATTCAGGTGAATCGGGGATTTTCCCTTCACTGTCAGTGCTTTCAGTTTCAACGTAAGCACGGCGGAGAGCCTCTTCAACACCGCAGAAATTGCGCATGGCAGGAACGCCACCAAATACTGCGCAGTCACCCAGAGCGACCAGAATTTTGCTGCGTTTGCGGAAGTTGTGGGCAACCTCTTCGTTGGTAGAGTTATTAATGCCGCCTTCCAAAACACCTACATCAACACCGGATTCATCGGGTTCTTTCAGGTCAGTAATCGGGCTGGAACGAAGGTCTGCCAGTTCAAGGACCTTTAAAATCCGTTCGTCCATGTCCAATAAGGACATATGACAACCCGCGCATCCACACATCCAATCTGATGCTACTTTTGGTTTTCCCATAGTTATCCTCGTTTTCTAATCAATAATATCGACAGGAGCGGTGCGCTTGAGGAGGCGCGCTTTCCAATCCTGGTCAATGGTTACACTTAAAGTCTTACCCAGTTCAGCCAAGACTTCCTGGTTGCTGTAAACACCTTCTGGAGCTTTGATGGCCATGGCGGCCGTCTGAATATGACCATCCAGGTTCAGGTAATGGCCTTCTTGTTCAGCCCAATTGGCAACGGGTAACACAACCTGTGCCATGGCAGTTAATTTCGAAGCATTGCTGGCCTGAACGACCAGGAAGGGCACCTTTTCAAGATCGCGAACCAGGCTGTCGGCGGGAGCTTCATCGCCCAACGCAACAAAAGCTGCTTTCTGTCCGTTCAGCTTGAAGGCTTTATCCAGGCCATATTGGGCAGCAGCCAGGCTGTTTGCGCCGCCTTTGATACCAACCACTTTCGCTTCAGCAACTTCAGCCAGTTTGAGCAAGGCTTTGAGAGCTTCTTTGGTTGTTCGTTCACCGTAAACAATGGCAGGTGCTTTTTCGACTGCCAGGTCATAGGCGGCTTTGAGGAACAGATCTGTGGCAACACCAATTTTTTCGGCTGCTTTATTCAGCGCTTCCGTGGCATCGCCAGCATATGTGCCTTTGTTTAAGCCCAAACGAGCTAATGCAGCAGCGATTCCTTCAAAAACTGCGGTTTCCATGTCTGGTTCCACCTTGAACAAGGTGTCTGACAGGTTTTCCATCTCATTGTCCTGGGTGTCAACTACTACAACGCGAACACCACGAGGCTGCACACGATGGGTGAAGAATCCAGCTACTTCATGATCTTTCACCAGGTCGGTTCCGGCAACGAGGATACCACCCGCGTGTTCCAAATCGGATAAACGACCTTCAAAGGCTTTCCCCAATTCAGCGGCAACCTGACTGGAAACCAGTGTGGCTTCGCCATTTTCAGTTGTGGTTACCATGTCGCTCTTGTAGCCTTCGGCAAAAATTTGCTGGAACATGTTGAGGACTTCGGTAGAAAGCCGTGTTGAGGCTAATGCAGCAACACCGTCATGTGATTTTCCTGCCAGCGGAGCAAAGGCGGATTTAACCGCAGCATATGCTTCTTCCCAGGTAGCGGGTTTCAATGCGCCGTCTTTGCGAACCATTGGGGTAGTCAGTCGTTGACCGTTATTTTCCAGGGGCAGGAAGCGCCCAGCTTTGCACAAAACGCCGCCATTAATTTCAGCATCCCAGTCACCATCGATGCGTAAAATCTGGTTGTCGCGGGTAACTAAATCAATTCCGCAACCCAGGCTGCAGCTAACGCAAATTGATTTGGTGTGGTCGGCTTGTTCGTTCTTGCCGCGGTAGGCACTGCGGCGGTCAATCAATGCACCAGTGGGGCAGACCTGGACACAAGAACCGCAAGATACGCAGGAAGATTCGCCGAGCGGGACAGCCAGATCCGCAATAACGAAGGTACGCGCACCGCGTTCTTCAACGCCCAGGGTATTTGCACCGGCTAATTCTGAGCAGGCGCGGATGCAGCGGCGGCAAAGAATACAGCGGTTGTGTTCCAGAATAATATAGGGGTGTGAAGCATCCACAGGATAAGGCTGCCAATTGGGCTGAAGCGGCCAGTGGGTCATCCCCTCGCCGTAAGCGGCATTTTGCAGTTCGCAGTCGCCGCCGGTCACCTGGCAGTACATGCAAAAGTGGTTGCGTTCACTAAAGATCAGGGTCAGCACGAATTTGCGTGCAGCGCGAATTTTTTCCGTATCGGTCCGGACTACCATATTGTTTGCAGCCGGAATGGTGCATGCTGATTGCATGGTGCGGAAACCGTCAATTTCCACCATGCATAAACGGCAGCCACCGTACGGGGTTAGATGAGGATGATCACAAAGTGTGGGGATTTCAACGCCGGCTTTGCGAGCAGCCTGTAAAACAGTTGAACCTTCTGGAACTTCAATCTGATGGTTGTCGATTGTAAGTGTAACCATTAGCAATTCTCTCCTTAACTGGATGATTTCAACATCGAAAGTATGTAATGGAATTGGTTAGGATGAATTGGCATCATCTATATGGATAATCTCCAGTACCAATAATTTCAAAGCATTTAGGTCTAAATAACCTATTTCCAACTGAGTGTATCTTTATCATTATCTGATGGTCAATTGCCAAATGTCACCTTTCGTAAGCGTAAGGTTTCCAAATGTATGGACATGCTTAATGCATCATTCAAACGTTCCATATTTGGATTTTTAGATATTAATGAGCTTTTTCTTTCTGATACTCCTTTGGTGACAGTTACTTATGACCGTTGTGCATGTAAATAAACCAGTACACGAGGCCAACCATTACTGCACCGCCAATGATGTTCCCAATGGTCACGGGAACTAAATTTGCGATCAGGAAATTTCCCAGGGTTATGTTTTGGTAACTTGCGATTGTTTTTCCGGCTTCCACCAATGCCGGTAAATTCCAAAACGACTCTGCTGCATAGGATTTGACCATCATGCCAAACGGAATGAAATACATATTGGCAACACTGTGTTCAAAACCGCCTGCAACAAAAGCGGTAATTGGGAAGATAATCGCCAAAATCTTATCTGTGGTAGTTCTGGCGGAATAGCACAACCAGACTGCCAGGCAGACCAAAGCATTGCAGAGAATCCCCAGGGCAATTGCCTGAACAAATTCTAAATTGACTTTTGCATTGGCAATATTCAATGCGTTTAAGCCGATGACACCGTTCCCGGCTGTGTATTGTTTGCCCAGGAACATAAAGATTGCGGTTCCAACCGATCCAACAAAATTGCCGGCGTAAACAATTCCCCAATTGCGCAGCAACGCGCCGAAGGAAATCTTGCGGTTTACAAAGGCCATAATAATCAGGTTGTTGCCGGTAAAAAGTTCCGCGCCGCCAACCACTACCAGGATCAGGCCCAAACAAAAAGCCAAACCAGTCAGTGCCTTTGTCACTCCAAATGGAAGGGTTGACCCGGCACTGATGGTTGTGGCAAAAACTGCACCAAGCGCGATAAATGCACCGGCAAGCACGGATAGTGCAAACATTGGCCAGAATGACATGTTCGCTTTCTTAACGCCAATGGCGACGGCTTTTTGCGCCATATCCGAAGGAAGGAGAGCATCCATGTTAATTTCTACTGCCATTTGCACTAAATCCTTTGAGTCCAATTAACCGTGAACATGTTCTGCAATTTTGCAAATACCGGAGGGGCATACTTTGAGACGAATGTGGGCTTCAACTTCTGCGCGGAAATAATTGAGGACGTCTTTCAATGGGGTACCGGCAGTTTGCCCTAAGCCACAATTTGAGAGCATATACAGGTTGTCGCTTAAATTGGTCAAGACATCCAGGTCAGCCAGAGAGGCCGTACCATGAGAAATATTGTCCAAGATTTCATACGCTCGCTGGGTGCCAATACGGCAGGGATTGCATTTCCCACAAGATTCAACCCGGAAGAAGTTCAACAACACTTTAGCGAGGTCAACCACGCAAGTATCATCATTGCAGATTAACAATGCACCTGAACCCAGTGCCACACCTGCTTTGGCAAACGAGTCAAAGTCCATGGGGGTGTCTTGCAAGGAGGCTGGGATAATTGAGCCGCTGGAACCACCGGTTTGAGCCAGTTTGAAATTGGCATTGTTTTTCATGCCTTTGGCATAAATTGCAATGACTTCTCGCAAGGTAATGCCCATTGGCACTTCAATCAAACCAGTAACGTTTACGTTACCTAAAATGGTATATACCTTGGTGCCGGGGCTGCTTGGGGTGCCGAGGCTGCGGTACCAATCGGCTCCGAAGAGCAAAATGGGCGGGATATTACCTAAGGTTTCTACGTTGTTCACCAGGGTTGGTTTTCCCCATAACCCATTGGTAGTGGGGAAGGGGGGACGAGAGCGCGGCTGTCCACGTTTGCCTTCGATGGATTCAATTAAGGCAGTTTCTTCACCGCAGATATACGCTCCAGCGCCGCTGTGGATGTGAAGATCAAAATTAAAACCGGTGCCAAAAATGTCTTTCCCCAAGAAACCCATTTCTTTGGCCTGTGCAATGGCATTTTTGAGGCGTTCCTGGGCAAGAGCATATTCACCGCGAATATAAATATAACCTTCATCAGCTCCAACGGCATAACCCGCAATGGCCATCGCTTCAATGATGGAGTGAGGATCGCCTTCCAAAATCAAGCGGTCTTTGAATGTTCCGGGTTCGCTTTCGTCTGCGTTGCAAACAATGTATTTCTTACCGGATTTTTCACGGGCAACAAATCCCCATTTGGTTCCAGTGGGGAAACCTGCACCACCTCGACCGCGCAAACCGGATTTTTTGACGACATCAATTACCTGCTCTGGGGTCATCTCGCTCAAGACTTTACCGAGCGCCATGTAACCTTCATGCAGAATGTATTCTTCGATATTATTGGGGTCAATCAGGCCAGCGCGCCGTAGAACGACACGTTTTTCGGCGGGCAAGGTGCCTTTTCGCGCTGATAACCAGGCGATGCGGCCTGATAATTCGCGGACAGAGGCAACCAAATCAGTTGCTATACGTCCTTTGTATAAATGTTCTTCGACCAGGAAATGAACATTTTCTGGGGTGACAGGACCATAAATGACCGCTTCCGGATAAACGACCACGATTGGAAGGGCATCATGCCGGCCTACATCACCAATCATTGATAGAGAAATTTCTTCTTCCAGACCAAAGGCTTTAATTTCATCCTGGAGGCGATTATAGACCTCTTGAGCTCCGCGCTGCATACTCAAAGGGTCACTAGAAACCAATACCATTGAACGCACGGTTTTCATCGATTGCCTCCTAGTTATAATGAGCGAGAATTTCAGGTACTTTTGCCGGGTCGACATTCCCATAAATATCATCATCAATGATGATCACGGGACCCACTGCGCATACACCCAGGCAGCTGGTAGTAATCAAGGTCCATTTTCCATCCGGAGTGGTTTCGTTGGGTTCAATCTGGAGGTGATCCTTCAGCGCTTCCCAAACTTCCCTTCCTCCTACCACGTGGCACGGAGCCGATTCACAGAATTGGATAACGTGTTTACCACGCGGTTTGGTGGAAATCATGTGGTAAAAACTGGCGACAGAAAACAGCTGACTTTTTGGCTCTTTGAGCCGTTTGCTGATTTCGTTAAATGCTTCAGCCGGAATATATCCTAAAGCCCGATTGACATCATTTAAAATCGGGATCAGTTCTTCTCGATTGGCCCCATGTTTTTCAATGGCAGCTTCTACAACTTCCTTGATTTTGTTCCCATTCTTGGCTTCAATGGTCATACCGACCTCCTTTGGTGTGGTGTTTTCCTGGACAATAAAAACCGGGATTTTCCATAACAGCCCATGTCTGCAGTTCGGTTACCCCGCAGATAGGCTTGCCAATTACGCCAAATTCCTGCCTGAGAAGTTCGTGGGATAAATAACAATAATCAGTGGAGGGGGTGAGAAGGGTTTCTCATCCCCTCCGATAGACTGCTTAGTTAATGACGATCGCGTTAAAGTTACAAACCTGCATACAAATACCGCAGCGGATGCAGATATCGGGGTCGATATTGTGCGGCTGGCGGCGTTCGCCGGTGATAGCGTTCACCGGGCAGTTGCGCGAGCAGACGGTACAACCGGTGCAGGTGTCGGGTAAGATGTCAAAGCGAATGAGCGAACGGCATACTTTGGCCGGGCAGCGCTTTTCGCGAATATGGGCTTCGTATTCATCGCGGAAGTGCTTGAGGGAGCTGATGACCGGAGTAGGCGCACCCTGACCGAGACCGCAAAGGCTGTTGGCTTTTGTCTCTGCGCAGAGTTGATCCAGGATTTCCAGGTCTTCTTCGACACCGTTTCCTTCGCAAATCCGCACCAGGGTTTCCAGAATACGGCGGGTACCGACACGGCAAGGCGTGCATTTACCGCAACTTTCTTCCTGGGTGAACTCCATGAAGAAGCGAGCCATATCGACCATGCAGGTTTCATCGTCCATGACGATCATACCGCCGGAACCCATCATCGAGCCTGCCTGGGTTAATTTTTCGTAGTCAACGGGCAGATCAAGGAATGATTCGGGTAAGAAACCGCCCATTGGGCCGCCGGTTTGAATGGCTTTAAATTCCTTGCCGTTCTTAATACCACCGCCAACATCGTACACAATTTCGCGCAAGGTGATACCGAAGGGAACTTCGATCAAACCGGTATGATTGAGGTCGCCGGCCATGGCAAAGGTCTTGGTGCCTTTGCTTTTTTCGGTTCCCATGCTGGCAAACCAATCGGCTCCGCGTAAAACGATTTGCGGAACGTTGGCATACGTTTCAACATTGTTGATATTGGTGGGTTTCCCCCACAAACCGGAGACCGCCGGGAAGGGCGGGCGTGGGCGAGGTTCACCACGGCGGCCTTCAATGGAGGCCATTAATGCGGTTTCCTCACCACAAACGAAGGCACCAGCACCCATGCGAACTTCCAGGTCGAAGGAAAAATCGGTTCCCAGGATGTTCTTTCCTAAGAGACCCAAGGCCCGTGCCTGGTTGAGCGCAATTTGGAGGGTTGAAACGGCCACAGGATACTCGGCTCGACAATAGATATACCCCTGGCTTGATCCAACGGCATAAGCAGCAATGGTCATCCCTTCGATTACGGCATGAGGATCGCTTTCCAATACACGCCGGTTCATAAATGCGCCGGGATCGCCTTCATCCGCGTTGCAGACCATGTATTTAATATCACCGGGGTTCATCCGGGCAAGCTGCCATTTTTTAGCCGCCGGGAAGCCTGCACCACCGCGTCCGCGCAGGCCGGATTTCAACACTTCATCAATGACCTGTTCCGGGGTCATTTCGGTGATTGCTTTGGCCAGCGCCTGGTAACCATCTTCGGCAATATAGTCTTCAATATTTTCCGGATCGATTTTTCCGCAATTGCGCAGCACAACCCGAACTTCTTTCGGAGTTGGCGCACTTAACTCTTCATCGACCGCTACTACTTCTTGATATTGGAATTTCTTGACAACACGGCCTTTGAGGAAATGTTCTTCCACAACATACGCCATGTCTTCCGGGGTCAGTCCAACATAATGAACATTTTCCGGATAGACGACCAGTTCAGGGCCGTAATCACAGGCACCAATGCGTGAGGTTTCCAGTACCTGGACCTCATCGATCAGGCCTTGGGCTACCAATTCATCCTGGAGGGCATCCAGAACTTCATGCGCGCCTTTCTTTTTGCAATCTGGATCAACACATACCAAAACATGCGAGCGATAATACTTCATAATGATTTTGCCTGTAGACGTATTCGTCCAAAAAAGTTTGTAAATTGATTGGATGGGTAGGATTACATCGGAATGACGTGATCCTTGACCACCTCACCGTTAACAACGTGATCTTTTAAGATACGGCGGGCAACTTCTGGAGTGACTTTGCCGTAAGTTACTTTGGGTTCTTCCCCGACAACAACCTGCACAATCGGTTCGCGTTCGCAAAGACCAATGCAGCCTGTTTGGGTCACGATTACGCCTTCCAGATTTTCGCTTTGAATTGCATCCAGAATGGCTTTCATTGTGTCGCGGGCGCCAGCAGCGATACCGCATGTTCCCATGCCAACAATAACCTGGGCCTGACCGGAAGCAGTCTTCATCTTCCGTTTTTCGAGCGCTTCTTCCCGAATCCGCTTGAGATCGTCGAGACTTTTGATCGTAGGCATAATATCTCTCCTGTGGGTATTTAGAAAACTGTCGCGGGTTGAATATTGGTGATTCCCGATTGAATGAGTTCTCTGAGAAAACCAAGAACAACAGGTTCAGAAAGCGGGATATCTTCTAACTCTTTTTTGATGGGTTCATCATCAAAGATAAACGTTTCCTGATCCGCTTGATAGGTAAAAATCCAATGGATTTGTGGGTTTCCAATTTCAAGGGTCAGGATAGTTTGCGCGAGATCCCCCATGGGCATCCGGTCAATGTGGCTGCGTTGAAATTCAACAGTGAGTGTGGTCCCTTTACCCAGTTCGGATTCGACCGTCAGGAAACCATTGCATGCTTCGGCGGCGGCCTTAAGCAAAGGAATTCCTAAACCAACTTTACGGGTTGTCCGGCTGGTGACAAATGGATCGGTGACCTTTGCCACGGTCTCTGCATCCATACCGATTCCGTTATCTTTCACGCTCATGCGCAGCCGGTCTAAACGAGTATCTTCCACAACGTTTATTTCAACGGTGGAAGCTTTTGCGGCAACGCTGTTTTCAGCGATATCAAGAAGATGCAAAGATAATTCTCTCAAGAAGGTTCACCTACGCTTCTTGTAGGGGGCGGAGAATTTGCGGGAATTTGTTCGGTTTGACGCGGCCAACAGACTGTTCGTCCACCACGATTACCGGAGCCTGGCTGCATGCACCGACACAGCGGCAGACCTCAAGCGTGATTTGACCGTCCGCAGTGGTTTGACCGGGATCAATCCCTAGCAGCGATTTGGCTTTGTCAATCAATTGCGGAGTTCCACCCACATAGCAGGCGGTACCCATACAGAACTTGATGGTGTGGCGGCCGCGCGGGGTGGTGGTGAAGAACGAGTAAAAAGAAACGACGCCGTGAACAGAGCTGACCGGAACGTGAAGCTTCAAGGCTACATAATTCTGCATGGGCTCAGAAATGAAACCTATTTTGCTCTGCAGTTCATTGAGCACGACCATGGTCGCCCCTGGAAGATTGCGATTTTTTTCCAGGATTTCATCAATCAGCTTTTTCTGTTCGGGATTGGCTAATGGATCATTGGATGGTACTTTATCAAGAACGTTTGCCATAAATGGGCTCCCTATCAGTAATAATTGGACGAAATTGGTGGCTTTTTAAAGGCCTATTCCTTCAAAGTTTACCGCCGTAGAATTTGAAAGACTATTACCAAATGTCATCCATATTTGTGAAAGTCGTAACTAACGAAAGTTTATCATGAATCTGTGAAGTTCTCGAAAATTCCCCCCTTAATTTAAGGAATCTGAGACAGTGTGCGATAAGATCCGCATGCTGCGGCCATCTCTGCCTTGCAGAGCCATGCGAAGTTCTAAGATGGTTGGAGCGGCAACGGTAAATTGATTGACGCCAAGGAATTCATCCAACCGGTGAACATCCCCGCTCTGGATCAGTGGATAGCCAACGATTTGCGGATACTTTAATGGCGCTTCAGCTGGCTTGATATGGCGGGATATTTCCAATGCTTCAAATTGTACATCTTGGGGGACGAAACCCAGGGTGGCCAGAAGGCCAAAGGCTTTTCGATTCACATGAGCAGGGATAAAAACTCCGCCCAAGGTGTGAACGTGCTCGCAAGCCTCATTTAATGATAATGAAATTGAAGTAGAAAGCAAGCGGTTTTCGTGCTGAAGATAGTCACCATTTTCATCTACTAGCAATTGATCACCGAAAAAATCCACCTTGTTTTCTATCGACGGAAGGGTTTGATCGACAATGCTTTGCCAGGCCAAGGCTTGATCCAATGTGTCAAATAAGCACAAGGCGTGAACTTCTTCACGGGTCTGGACTTCCATTCCGGGCATAACCATTAAGGAGGTACCCTCGGCTGCTTTTTGGACGGCGAGAATATTGCCGGTGGCATTGTGATCGGTGATTGCCAACCATTGAATACCGCGCTCCAATGCTTCGGTCACTATTAATGGAGGCAGCATCTCGATCTCTGCGCAAGGGGAGAGTACTGTATGGATATGTAATTCAGCCCGAATTGTTTTTAATTCCACAAGTAAGGAAAACCTTTCGGTTTATTAATTCTTAATCCCTAAATCCCACAATTTTCCAATCAAGGTGTAGGTCGGCATAGATGTGGCTAACAGGGTAATGCCTTCTTCGTTTGCTTTTGCGATGGTTGCCGGGTCAGGTTCTGCGCCTTCGGTAATAATTACAGCAGCCAGATCCAGTAAGGCAGCAACCGCGACTATATTGATATGGGCTTGCAGCGTAATCCATAACCCGCCGCGGGGCGCACCGGTCATGACACAACTTAACAGGTCGGATGCATAACCGCCAGTTGGCTCGCGGTCTGAATAATCCTCGGTGGCAGTAAGCACGGTGAGGTTGAGTTCTTGGATGATTTGTGCCAGATTCATGATGGATTCTCCTGATTTTTGGCCGGATAGCCTTCACCGACTGTTTCGGGTTGTTGTAGGTAGATTTTCATTCTCAAACGGGTGCCTTTGCCCCAAACTGATTCAAGTTTCATTGAATCTACACATCGAGAAATATTCACCAGACCCATGCCAGCGCCAAAACCTAATTCGCGGATTTTTTCTGTTGCGGTAGAGTAACCAGGGCGCATAGCCAGTTCTACGTCCTTGATGCCGGGGCCGTAGTCATACACATCAATAGAAATTTGATGGGGTTCAATTTCTACCCGGATCACACCGCCATCGGTAGTGTGGATAATTAAATTCATCTCGGCTTCATAGGTGGCAATTCCGCAGCGGCGGGCAATTTGCGGGTTTGCGCCCAGGCGGATTAAGGCTCGCTTAATTTTGCTGGAGGCAGCACCGCCATGCGTGAAATCGCCTTGCTTGATGTTGTAGCGCAGGATCAGGCTGGTGCGTTCCGATTCAATATCTTCAAATAGATGCGAAGCGCGGTATTTGCGAACTTCTTCTGTTTGGTAATCTTGCTGGAGTGCTTTTAATATACCGCGTGTAACATCGCCTTTGGTTAAGATGCCGACCAATTTCTCGTTTTTATCCACAACTGGCAGGCGGCCAATTTTGGCGTTGACAAACATTTTAAGTGCTTCTACAACCGGGTCGGTGTCTTTGACCGTGATTGGCGAAGAAGACATGTACTTGGCGACTGTGGCTTGCAGGTCGGCGTTTGTCAGGCAGCGAATCAAGTCCTCAATACTGATCACGCCGGTTAAACGGTCGGATTCAACCACCGGAGCACCGGAAATCCGCGCCTGGCGGAATTGTTCCAGCACGTGTTCCATGTTCATGTCGGGTGTCATGACAATAGGGGTATTGGTCATGACCTCCTGGACTTTGATTTCATAGGCCAGTTCTTCAACACGCGTAATGTTTTCGGCTTCTTGGTCTGTGATAATCCGTGACTTATGGAGTGCGGATTGATCCATAGAAATATTCCTGTTATTGGGATAAAGGGGATGGAAGTGGCTGGAAAGGATAAAGCGCAGCCAGGGTCATCCCTGGCTGCATTGGTTAATTAATCACATGAACAGTTGTTATCTTCCTGAACGGGCATTTCCAGACTGGTTAACCCAGCGCGATACAAGCGCCCGCAAAGTTCAAACATACCAAAGGGAGAAGTGATCAGTGGAATTTCTTCCTGCCGGGCTAATTCCAGCGTTTCGGGTGGGGGTTGTTTGCCGCGCACCAACACAATCGCGGCAACATCGGCCATAACCGCTGTGCGGACAACCTGCGGATTACACAATCCGGTTAACAGGACGGCTTCCGGCTGAATGGAAGCTAAAACGTCACTCATCAGGTCTGCACCAAAACCACCTTTGATTTCTCGGTTTAAATCGGCTGAGGAGTTTATGACCCTACCTTCGGTGATGGCGATGATTTCTTTTACCTTCATAGCTACCTGACCCTTAAGAGAAATAATAACAGTAATTATTGTACCTTAACCCTGCGAGTTTGTTCGCAATAGCACAAGTTAATATTGATCTAATTTTGAACGAAATATCCTTATCTGTAAAGTGGCGTTTCGCCTAAATGTCATAATCATTGATCATGAATTTGGATTTCCTCCGGGGCTGAACTGGTAGATTTTGTTATGGATTTGATCATCCAAAGGGTGATTAGAAAGATTTCTATGTTAAAATGGTCCTAATTTGATTTGAGAGAAAGACATTATGGAAAAGATTATTCCTTCAGTAAAGGGAACACGGGATTTTTATCCTGAGGATATGGCTGTGCGAGCCTGGCTGTACAGGACGATTGGTGAGGTATCGGCGTCTTTTGGTTACCAGGAATACGATGGTCCGTTTTTAGAGAAGATTGATTTGTACGCTGCAAAATCTGGTGAGGAACTGGTTAAAGAGCAGTCGTTTGTGTTTTCTGACCGCAGCGGTGAGTTGATTACGCTGAGGCCGGAGTTAACTCCAACGCTGGCGCGCATGGTGGCGCAGCGCCAAAAACAGCTATCGTACCCATTACGCTGGTGGTCATTTGGTCCGTTTTGGCGCTATGAACGGCCGCAAAAAGGGCGTACGCGAGAATTTTTCCAATGGAATATTGATCTGATCGGTACCAATTCGCCGGAAAGCGATGCCGAATTGCTGGCGATTTGTGTTGGTTTTTTTAAGAAGGTTGGTTTAACCGCGCAACAGGTTGGTATTTTTGTCAACGACCGCCGGCTGATGGATGCGCAATTGACCCGGTTGGGAATTCCGGCTGAGTTGAAAAAGGGTGTCTTCCGTTTGATCGACCGGCGCGATAAGATGCAGTTGGCCGAATGGCAATCGTATGCGGCAGAAATTGGCCTGACCCCAGAGCAATTTGAAGGGTTAAAAGAACTGCTAAATAATGCTGACCTGTGGAAAGAATCGGCTGAAATGCAGCGCCTGTTTGCAGCTTTGGATGCGATGGGCGTACGGGAATATTTCCATTTTGATCCGCAAATTATCCGCGGTTTGGAATATTACACCGGCACGGTGTTTGAAGGGCGAGATATGGATCGGGAAGGCCGCGCAATTTTGGGCGGTGGACATTACGATAATTTGGTCGGTGATGTGGGTGGCGACCCGCTGCCGGGTGTTGGCTTTGCGATGGGGGATGTGATGGCTTCGCTGGTGCTGCAAAAATACGGCTGCCTGCCGGAGTTCCCCTTGAATCCAGCTGAGACGCTGGTAACGGTCTTTGATGAGGCTTCCTTGACGGATTCGCTGGCAATGGCGGCAGAGATCCGGCAAAGCGGGTTAAAGGCGATATGCTTTACTGAGCCGGTTAAACTGCCCAAACAGTTGAAATACGCAGATAAGATGGGCATGCGTTTTGTGGTGATTGTCGGGCCGGATGAAAAAGCCGCCGGACAGGTGACGATTAAGGACCTGGCAGCCCGCGAGCAGCGCACGGTGGCTCGGAGTGAGTTGGTTTCTGCAATCCGGGAAATGCTTGCATAAGCGCATTCTCTGTGATAAAATCTTAGCCGTTCTACGGTGGCTGCAGCTCAATGACTGGATGCGAACCCTGTAGCGAGGAAAATTTAAATAAGTAAGCATGGTGGGTGTAGCTCAACGGCAGAGCGCCACACTGTGGATGTGGATGTTGTGGGTTCGAAACCCATCACCCACCCCATGTATGGGGATAGAACGACCAGACAAATTAGAATCGTCTGGTTGTTTCTTTTTAACCACAGAGAAAATCCCATATTCCCACCCGCGAGGCGCTGGTGCTTGGGGGAGCGACGCGCAACTGCTACACCAACAAAACTCGTTCTGGCTGGACGAATTAAGTGTTTTATCGTCAAGTGGTTGCACCCGAAAAGTTGTGGTATGGGTTCGACCCCATCCACAACTTTGTATATTACTTAAGCCTGTTAATTTTTAAACCGAAACATGACCATTTCCCCAACGGGTGTTTGTTCAAGGGTTTCCTGGTAATCTAATCCGGTAACTTTTTCTAAAACCTTGCGCCAAAATTGCAGCGCGGGTTTGTTGCGCGGGAGTACGACAAATTTCCACTGGCCATGAAATTGATTCAATGCCTGGATTGCGGCTTGAGCGGCAAGTCCTTTGCCGCGATAAGGGTTCATCAGGAAAAATTCCAGGATTTCATAATCACCTTCCCCTTCGATAAAGGGTGGGGTGGTGATGAATACAAACCCGGCTGGTTTGCCGTCCACTTTGATTAAGTACGGAAACAATTGGTTCGGGTGTTTCCACCAGATTTTTAAGAAGGTCTCCGGGTCATAGCGGGTGATTTCGTCACTTTCAAACAGGCCGTGATCATTGGGAAGCACATCCATGTATGCTGATAGTTCATGGAGGTAAACCGGGTATATGTTTTGTAAAATATAGGCCCGTTCCAGCGGCAGGCGTTCTAATTCCAGGGTCATTGGCCACCTTTTTTGTTGTGATGGTGTTGCTATGAGGATGGATATTATAATCGATTCGCTTTCCATGATTCCTGATTAATTGGATAGTGCGCGGCTCTCAACCGCGCACTATCGATATGATTATTTAATTAAGAGTTTTTGTTGTTGATCTAATTCCCGCAAGGTGAAACATTTCGCCAGTTGGCTACAGCATCATTGATGGTCATTACGCCTGAAGAGCCGTAGGTTAAGGTCAGCACACGGTTTGCGATTTCTCCGCAGCCCATATCTTTTTCGACATAGTCCCAACTGCCCAGCGTATATTTGTATTCAATCTGGACGGATTCTTTGCCGGTTAATGTGATGGTCCAGTGGGTGGCATCTACCCGGGTGAGCATTACGCCGCCCGGATTCCACTGCGGCAGGCTGCCATCCAGCCGGTCTAAAAAGCCTGCGATATACACGCTTCGGCCGGTTGCATCGGTTGAGGCTGGAACGGTGACATTAAAGTTTAAGGTTACCGTACGCAATGCGGCCGAGGCTTCTGCTTCATTGGAAAATGCCGAGAAGTTGAAGGAGTTATCCAATGCCCGGACTACATAATAGTACGTTAATCCTTCCCCAACCTGGGTGTCGCTGAAATTCGTTTCGGTGATTCGCGCTAACCGGACGTAAGGTCCGCCAGGTGTGTCTGAGCAGAGGATCTCGTATCCGTAAAGCGTTGGATCACCCATAACTGCATCCCAGGACAGGTCAATTGCTGCGGGTGAAGCGGAAAGGACCATCAGATTGGTTGGAGCAGCGGGCGGGGTATTGTCTCCGCTGGACAGAACGGTCAATTTGCCGGGATTGGCAGGGATTTGGCCAGCAGCAACAGGCCCGTTGAGATCTGCGTATAGCCAATCGCGTCCTTTGGTCGTGGAATAACGGAATACGTAATCAAAACTGCCGATAGTCTCTGGAAGCATAGAAGCCATAAATTCATCGTTGTTCCCTGCATCAACGTTGAAAACGGCATCCACCCAGGTCCACTCAAGGTTGTTGGCCGGATTACTGCCTGCCGGACCAAAACCAAGTTCTACCCACAAGCCAGCGGTTGGTCCAGGCTGGCTGGTGGCACCATCAATCCAGATTTGGCCATAGGCGTTATCCGTCCGGTTGACTGCGCTGATAGTATGGGTCATGGTGGGCGGCCATTGTAGATTTGCCCAACCGATATTTAAGTGGGGCATGCCGCTGGCTTCGGCTGATACCATGCTTTCGTTACCCATGCTATCCAAAGCTGTGACGACATAATAATACAGGCGGGTATTTTCAACGGCTGTATCAAGATATTGAGCCGTTGTTAACGGTTCTGGATTGAGTTTGACCCAACCACCACCGCTGACGGAGCTGCGGTAAATGTTGTAACCGGATGCCTCTCCAACTGCATCCCAATTCAGTGCCAGCTGTGCGTCACCTTCAACAACCATTAACCCGGTTGGTGCGGGCGGCGGCAGTAAATCAATCTGATTGGTTGCAAGTAACCAGGCACTTTGGGGAGCTAGATCAATGCTGATGACTCCATTCATTACCGAAACGGATGCATTGCCGCTGTTTCCGACTCCATAGAGGTAATTGAAGGAAACACCATCCGGTATGTACCCATTGACCGGGACATGCACAGTTTGGGCTGTCATGCTGCGGTTGATCACTACCAGGGCTGCCTGGCTGGTGGTTTTTCGTCCGTAGGCAATGGTGTCGGCCATATCGTCAGCCAGCAGCATCCGGAAGTCTCCCTGGATGAGAGCTGGGGTGAGATTGCGTAAATTTGCCAGGGTCTGGTAATGGTTAAACATGGCCATGTCTGGACTGCCGCCTTTATCTGCCCAGGGGTAAGTACGGCGGTCATCCGGGTCATCATTTCCGGTCATGGCTACTTCGTCACCATAATAAATTGTTGGCGCTCCTGGCATGGTGAATTGGATCAGCGAGGCAATTTTCTGCTGCTGTTTGCCGCTTGCCAGGTTGCTGGCGTTAAATTCTTTGTCGGCTCGGGTGGCAGTGCCAGGCGTTAAGATCCAGAGCAGGCGAGCGGTATCATGGCTGCCCATTAAATTCATTAAGGAATAACGAACCGGGTCTGGATAGTCTTCCTGGATGGAGGAGACTCGTGCAGAAAATTCGGATGGACTGATTGGCCGGCCAGAATCTCCGAAGCCTTTTGAATCGAAATTTCCGGGGGTTAGCAATCCTAAGACTGCATCGCGCAGACGGTAGTTCATGGTGGTATCCGCGCGATCGCCGCGCAGGTACCGTAATAATGTGCTGTCTTTTTGCCACAATTCGCCAATGATCAGCGTGTCTGATTTGGTGGATTTGACGACCTCGCGGAAACTTTCCCAATACCCATTCGGGAAGGAGGCATCACCCATCACATCTAAACGCCATCCTGCCGCGCCATTTACCAGCCAGTAGCGCGAGACACTATTGTCATTGGTCAGGAAATATGCCTGAACATCAGGATTTGATTTATTGAGGACGGGAATGCTGTCAAAACCAAACCAGCCGTCGTAGGTGGCAGAATTGGGACCGTTTGTTCCAACACAAGTGCCCGTACCTGGAGCCACGTCTCGGAAGGTAAACCAGCTCCGGTAGGGAGAAGTTAATGATTCGCAAGCGCCGATTGTGGTGTAATGGTTATAGCGGTCAAAGAACATACTGTCAGAGGAAAGGTGATTGTACACCCCGTCCAGGACAATCCGCATACCCAATTTGTTGGCATGTTTAACAAGGTTTTCCCAATCTTTCTGTGTTCCAAAATAGGGATCAATCTTGTAGTAATCCTGTGTATCATACGCATGATTGGAGCCGGCATCAAAAATTGGATTGAAGTAGAGGGTGTTGACGCCTAAGGAAACGAGATAATCCAGGTTCTGATCCACGCCTTTTAAATCACCGCCCATATAGTCACGACCGCGAGGTGTTTCTGGTAAGGTTAAACCCCACGGTGGAGGCGGTCCAAACCGCCAGGGGCAGTTTGTGGATGAATCGGCATAAGCTCGGCAGTAGCCTTCTGGGAGGGTTCCCCACGGAAGGCTTAACACTGGATCATCGTAGCGGATATCACCCGTTTTGGGATCATTATTGCTGCGACCGTTGCGGAAACGGTCAGGGAAGATTTGATAGATCACAGCCGATTTTGCCCATTCCGGAACTTGAAAGTCCGGATCATAGACCATTAGCGCGTAGCTGTTGTCAATGGGGCCATCGCTGGGGCTGCCAAGGCCGCCATCCAGAGCAGTGGTGTTATCTGCATAATAAACAGTTTTCGTGCCGTCGGTAATGAGAAAGCGATACCAGAAATTGTTTGGTTCGATGTTGGGAAGGGTGGTTTCCCAGAAGTCGCATCGATCATCTTCTAAGCCTTCCTGGTAACAGGAGACATCGGTGGCAGCAAGGTCCATGTTGATAAACTGTTGAGCTGCGGCGTTTATATCATAAACACGCACTTTAACATTGTTCACATCGTTATGGAAGGTGCGGAAGCGTAATGTAACCGCAGTCCCGGATGGAACAGCTCCACCGGGTGTGCGATATAACGTGTCCCTTGAGTCGTGGCGGAGACCATCCCATTCTACATTGTTGTCCAGACTTGGACCCGGAGAGGTAACCTGAATACTTAATTCATGTGTTACGCCGTTGTATGTAAATGAAACCGTTGAATTGGGTACAAGCACGGTAAAGGGAATATTTGGCCCATTCTGAACCCCGCCTGCACCATAGTTAAGATCCCAAGTTTCATTGATAGCAACTTTTGCTTCGTAGTTTCCTGGCGGAATGTTGGTTGTTTCAAAGAAAAATTGGCCATCTCCATCCGTGTCCTGCAGCCAGGAACGCAAGCAGCTGGGATCCCAATCTCCAGCACAGCCGATTTCGCTTTGGTAGCTGCCCGGCACTGTGGCAATGGTTGAGTTTTGGTTATCAGTAATCCAGTTGGATTTATGGTCGTAATAAAACTTAACATCAGTCATGCTGGCCAGATTTAATTGAATATTTGCTCCATCACGGACAGCATTTTGACCGTAATTTTCTGTCCAACTATCATTCAAGGCTGCTTTGTATTCCCAATTACCAGCCGGGACTGGAAAAACTACCTGCCAGACATCGTCATTGGCATCATAGCCTAAATGAGTTTGCGAACAACCTGGGTCCCAATCTCCGCTACAACCCAATTCAGATTGAAGTGATCCCGCAATGGTTACAGAAGTTGGATCTGGGGTTGAGGCAGCGATGGCAGGTGTTATAGGGAAGAATCCGATAATCATTCCGAGAATCAGGATTAGGTTCCCAAGAATATATGGAAATCGAAAGAAGCTTTTTTTATTCATTTCATTTGCTCCTCAATCGATAGCAAAAGAATATATTGGGGAATTAAGAAAAAAAAGAGCCAGAAATTCACCTTCCTCAATATTGATCCATTAAACCTTACAATATTGTTAAGTGCTGGCTAAAATATAGTAACAAAATCGATTGATTGAGTCAAATATACAGATTTACTTAAATAATTAATGCCTGGCATCTCGACCAGGCACATGGAATGCGATTTCATTGAGGGAGTTGTATTAAGCTTGCTCTATTAGAGCGTTTCGTTTTTGTTGAAGTTCCTCAATTTTTTCATGCGAAATATTCTTCAGTGAGGTTAAATTGCTAACCATACTCTGAATCGCTTTCTTGGTTTTTTTCGTCTGATTAAGTGATTCGTTAATTTTTGACTGTACAACCCAATCAAAAATTAATCCATCAAAGAAAAAGTCGGCAAAGGTGTCAAATTCGCTGATATTAATTTGAAATTCAGCATTATTTTGAATATCCGTAAGCTCTCTTTTCAATTGACTGATGCGATTTTGGACCTCATGAATGCTTTGACGTGCTTCATCGATTCGGGAATGTTTCATTGCGGTGCTCAACAAACCTCCACCTAGTAAATCCCAGGTTCCCCAATTTTCAGCACTTCGAAGCAGTTCGATTACTTGATCCAAACCTTCAATTGTATATTTTCCGGCATTAATTGCCTCTTCTAATTCTCTGATTTCAGCCGATGTTGATCCAATTATTTCAGAAAGGTTTAATAATTCATAAACGATAGGTGAATTTTCACGGCGTAATAATTGTTCTTTATCAGCCAAAAGTTGTTCGTATTCGTTCTCAATACCTTGCAGACTGTTTAATTTGCGAATTACCGACTCCAAATCTTGCCGAAGATAATCCACCTGCGATTTCATTCTTTGATATTTCAGCTGCGCCGCAAGCATCTCCTGCCGCTCTTTTTCTAACTGTTGTTCTCTATTGCCTAGAACGGTCTGAAATAGAGACACTAAACTTAACTGGCTTAATTTCTCAACATCCATTTCTTCTTTGGCGAGTTGTTCTTGAAGATCATCTAATTCTAAGGATTTCTCTTCGAGTTCTTTTTCTAGCCAAGTTAAGTCGTTGGACAACTTAGCTTTTTCTTTTTTTTGTTGCACAATTTTCGAAAACCGTGCATGGAATTCTGGCAACATAAAGCACTTCCTTGAATTTATCTGTGATAAATATGACAAAATCGTTTAATCTATTATGCCATAATACAGGTCAACATTATTAGCCAATCGTAATCAATTGGAGAACCATACTATCTAAGTCCTTGATCCAAGAGGAACTCGCAGCAGGGTCAATTCGTTGAGATTGCTCCACCATTTTTGCGATTGAAATCATTTCCTGGAGTTGTGTATCTCGAATTACCCGAAAATCAAGGATCAAACTATCATTAATATCCTGGGGTTCATATTTTTTTAGTCCATTCCCGTATTCTCGGGCGGTCAATTCAAGCATTGCTTGGGCAGTGGGTGTTAAAAAATAGGCATTCAAAAGACCCAGCCATGTCGGATCTAAATCATTTGGATAGAAACCATGAAAACAGGTCAGATTGAAAATCCCTGCCTCGTTGCGGATAATTTTTAAAGACTGGCGTGTAAATACACTAAACCAAATGGGGGCAGGCGGGCGATTTTCGAGACGGTACCAGGGGCTCCGGTGGCGAGTTAAAAATTTTTGATGAGTGCCTTTTCTGACCCCGTGGGCAAGGTATTCCGCGATGGCTGGCTCGGAACACTCAGCGCCATTAAATAAGAATACATTCTTTTGTTGGTCAACTAGAGCTTGAAAATTTTGTACAGAAAACCAGGCGTTTTTAACATAATTTGCCCTGGAAACACACGGCAGCAATGAATCCTGCGGCAAATTGAAAGATAGAGCTTCTTTTTGAGATAGTGTAAAAAAGTCATTATCCCCCGTGGCGATCCCGCGCATTAACTT
>JAJUJY010000167.1 GCA_029265085.1 Chloroflexota bacterium | reverse complement strand
GTGTCGAGAATGGTCATCATCTCATTCCACTTGGGAGAAAGAGGCAGCGGGAAAGCTGCATCCGCAGATTCGCCCAGAGCAGCCATATTGATTGGTTTGGTGCTCCAGCTTTGATTCATAAACGCGTCACTGTTCAAAACACTGATATTGGCAGGAGCATCTTCCTTGAACTCAACAATCGGAGCCTGACCCTCTTCACTGGTCAAAAATTCAATGACTTTCCAGGCAGCTTCGGGATTTTTGCAGTCCTTGGAGATAGCGAAGCCGGAGCCGAACAGAACGGTGGCACGCTGCTTATTCTGGAAAAGCGGTGCAATATCCCAATTGAAAGTAACATCTTTCAATCCGCCAATACCCCAGAACCCTGTGGTGCTCATCGCAACCAGACCCTGTGCAAAGAGAGGATCAGGGCTGTTGGTGCCAAGGTTGGCATAATCTTCAGGAGAAGGAGCAACCTGATATTTGTACACCAGATCATTATAGAACTGAATGGCTTCCACCGCTTCCGGTGAATTGACAACTGGCTGGCCGTTTTCATCCAAAACAGCGCCGCCGTTCATATATATGAAACTCATCCACCAGGGCCACCAACCACCAGCAGCGAACCCATATTGGGTAACCTTATCGCCATCGCGAATGGTTAATTTCTGGGCAGCATCCAGGAATTCAACCCAGGTCCATTCCTTGGTCGGGTAAGACAGACCGGCAGCATCAAACATATCTTTATTGTAATAGAGAGTCAGCGCGCCGCCGCGGTCAGGCATGGCATACAGATTTCCATCCATTGAATACGCAGTGGTAAGACCACCGGTCTCTCCGTAGCGTGCCTTCAGATCGATGCTATCTTTGGCGATGAAATCATTCAAAGAAATAATCTGGCCTTTGGAAGAATAGGAATGCACATCTTCCGCAAGTTGAATAATATCAGGAGCCGTCCCGCCAGCAATCATGGTCTGTACTTTTTGACTGTAATCACTGGGGATATAAACCAGCTCAACCTTGATATCTGGATTCTTCGCCGTGAACAGATCCAGGCGGTTCTGATATACCTGGGTGTCCAGGTCGGAACCCCAAATGGTCAACTTTAAATTCACTGGTTCGGCTTGGGGAGCTTCCACAGCGGGAGCATCCGTAGCGGCTGGGGCTTCTGCAGCTTTGGTCGGTTCAACCACAGCAGGAGCCTCGGTCGGGGTGGCAGCCTGGCCGCAAGCAGCCAAAAGCATACCCAACACAACGATCACAACAAACAACTTAGACAGCTTCATAATCCTTTTTTCTCCTCGTAATAGATTGAAAAGATGGATACGATAACGTTACAGACATGAAACAGGCGCACGAAATACACTGGAGATATGGTTGATAGACTTACCTCCTCACTGAAAGACGTTATTATGCTTTAATTCAAGCAGTTGTAGTTAATATGTTATTGGGGTTCTGTCCTCTGCACGAACGGAAACGGGTTGCCTTCCAACATTTGCCAAAAACTCTTCAAGCACCAGGGTTGCAGCTCCTAAACTAACCGGATTCTGCGATAGTGTACTTAAAACGAACCTGGCTGCCTTGAACGGCTGCGCAAGGGATTGCTGTTCAATTAATTTTAGAAGTTCCGGCATGATAACCGGACCTAAAAGACCTGCCACCCAGGAACCCATGACCACCAGTTCCGGGTTAATCACATTGATCAGGCTGGAGAAACCTGCGCTCAAATAAACGGCGGTGCGATTAACCACTGCCAACGCAGTTGCATCCCTTTTTTCTGCCGCGGCAGCAATCGCCGCAATTGACCGGGTCTGGTCGTTATCAAAAAGGAGCGGGCTGTTCGGATCAATTTCAGCAAGTGTTTGCAAAATACCAGGTGCTCCTACATAGGCTTCCACACACCCGCGGTTGCCGCAGCGGCAAGTACGCCCGCCCGCCATAATCACAGAATGCCCCCATTCACCCGCTGTATTGCTCGCGCCATGAAAAAGCTGGCCGCTGATCACCAGACCGGCACCGACACCCGTTCCCAAGACAATTGCAGCCATCGTTTCTACTTCACGGCCAGCACCGAACCAGGCTTCCGCTATCGTATTAAATTTCAACGGATTATCCATATACAAAGGCAGGTTTAATTCTTTTTCCAGCATGGCCTTGAGGGGAACATTTTTCCACCCCCACGACGGCGCAAAAACTGAAACTCCGGTGGAATGTTCAAACGGACCGGGAATACTGATGCCGACTCCAACCACCTTTTGGCGGGGCAGCTCTGCCTGTGCTAACAAGTAATTCACCCCCTGGGCAATCAATTGAACTACCTCTTGCGGTTCCTTTTGCGTGGAGGGCAGTTCGATCTCGTACTCCGCTAAATTTTTTAGGATCAGATCATATAAATCAAAATGAATATAAGTTTCTGCCACATCCACACCAATGCAGGCACCCGCAGCTGCATTGACTGCCAGGATTGCGGTTGGACGACCACCTTGAGAAGCTTCTACACCAGCCTCAACTACCAATCCCTCATCCAAAAGGCCAGCCACTAAATTCGCTACGGTCGCTGTGCTTAAGCCCGTATGCTGGCTCAATTCTTGCCGTGTGCTGTGTTTACGAAGGAGCAGTTGATGAAGAATTTGCAGGCGATTTGCCTGGCGAATATCTCTGGTAGTTGGTTGGGCTTTATCGAAGGGGGAATTTGATATCATAGGATCACCTTGTTGATCTAACACTTATTCTAACTCTTAAAATAAGTCATGTCAATAAGGAGTTTAGATTTTCCCGAACATTCACCGTATTCTTACCTAAAAAAATTGCAAAGTGCTACCCAATGGATTCATGCTATCATTTGAATGGCCGCTTATTTCTCATCTCCGGGGGAAAATTGGGGGATCCAGCGGCAGTTTCAACCAGACCTTTCAACGCTCACTCAGGGAGGAAATTATGCATTACCGCTTTACTGCCGTCATATTAACCATCCTTACGATCCTTGCAGCGGTCTTTGGGGAATCTCCGGCAGCGGTCAGCGCTCAGACAGCACCCGACTCAGGTGATTCGATCGACTTAAGCGCATACCGCGTACCCCTCATCGCGGATCCAAACACGATCGATCATACCGTTCCCCTGCCCCAGGCTTTTTTGGAGCGTGAAGGGCGCACAGCCACCGCAGATATCCAAATTAACTACCTTTCGGCCGGTTCTGATATGTGGGGAGAGACCTGTCAGACCTATCCTGCCGAAGCACGAACCGCATTAGAATTTGCCGCCAGCGTATGGGAATCACTTCTGGTTTCGGTGGTGCCAATCAAAATTGATACCTGCTGGGCACCGCTTCCCGCCGGTGTGCTGGGTGCATCCGGCCCAACCAGTGCAAGGAGAAATTTTACTGGTGCCCCTCAGGCCAACGTATATTATGTAAATGCATTGGCAAACGCGCTGTACGGTTCAGATCTTGACCCTGCAATCGCTGATATTGAAATTATGTATTCCAGCAACTTTGCCAGCCAGTTTTATTACGGTACCGGCGATACCACACCTGGGGATAAATACAGCTTTGTGTCAATTGCCCTGCACGAAATAGCCCACGGATTAGGCTTTATCGGCGGCTATTGGATGGATGGTGGGGCAACACAAATATCATTTTCTCCCTACCCATACGCCTATGATGTTTTTACTGAAGATAACAGCGGTACTGCCTTGCGCAGTTTGAGTAACCCAACGCTGACTTCCACTTTACAATCCGGGCAAGTATATTTTGATGGTGCAAATGCGAATCTGGCTAATGGAGGAACAAGAGTAAAACTTTATGCACCGGGCACGTGGAGCGAAGGCTCAAGTTATGCGCATCTGGATGAATCTTTTAATTACACCAACAATTCGTTAATGACTTATGCGATTGGGAAAGGCGAAACCCAACTCTCACCAGGGCCTGTTACGATGGGACTATTCAAAGATATTGGTTGGCGCAGCGCACCAAACCCTCCCACCAGCCTGACCGCTTCTTCGGTATCTTCCACCCAAATTAATCTTTCCTGGACGGATAACAGTGCCGATGAGACCGGATTTGAGGTGTATCGCTCGCTGGATAATTGCAATTGGTCAAAAATTGTGACCACCTCAGCTTCTGCTTCCTCCCTATCCGACACATTGTTAACGCCAAATACCACCTATTATTATAAATTGCGGGCAATCAACTCAGTTGGCGGATCGGAATATACCAATGTGGCGAATGCGATTACGCCTGGCATACCTGCCGCCCCAACCAATTTGAGTGCCACGACGATTTCCACCACCCAGATCAACCTGGCCTGGACGGATGCCAGCAGCAACGAGACCAGTTTTGAAATCTACAAATCCACGGACGGGACAAACTTCAGTAAGATCACCACGACAGCCGCCAATACCACAACCTACAACGTCACCAGCCTGACCAGCGGCGTGCTGTATTATTTCAAGGTCAAAGCGGTTAATACCTACGGCGGCTCAGAATCCAACATCGCCAGCGCAAAGACTTTAGGCGTACCGCTGCCCCCCCTCAACCTGACTGCGGCCGCCATCTCAACGACCCAGATTAAGCTGACCTGGACGGATAACTCCACTGATGAGGATAGTTTTAAAGTCTATCGTTCACCGGATTGTTCGAGCTGGGTATTAATGACCACACTGCCGGCCAATACCACCACCTATACAGACACAGGTTTAACGCTCAATACCACCTACTGCTACAAGGTAAAGGGCTATAACAGCTACGGCCTTGGGAATCCGAGCAACTTTGCTCAGGCCACCACCTGGGCTGAAATCCACGCGGTATTTTTACCCACCGTGCGAAGGTAATAGCTTGCATAATTTTGGCACAGTCCACCAGTTAGCCTGGTGGACTGTGTGATTTTCCATAGAAAAAATGAGTTTTTAGGATTTCTTACAACTTTTCCAATCAGATCGCGTACATATTTGCGTAACTCAGCACTGATTTGGGGAGGATCGTAAATGAATACCAAAAACAAAAATCTGGCCTTATTTTTCATTGGTTCCTTGCTATGGACATGGATATTTTATTTTCCAATAGGAATTTTTGGGTTGAACTGGTCAAGCGGAATTGGTTTGGTTTTGTTCATTTTAGGCGGTCCAGGTCCAACCCTGGCCGGTTTATGGCTGGTTTTCCGCACGTACTCCCGTGAAGAACGCAAAGAATATTTTCGGCGCTGCCTCGATTTTAAGAGCCTGGGCTGGAAATGGTCGCTTGCACCGGTTTTGATCTTCGCCGGTATCACCGCGCTGAGCTTGTTGATCGATGGTGTCTTTGCAGGCAATCCTCTGCCTGAAATGAGCTGGTTGAAGTACCTCCTGGCCAACCCGCTGTATCTGTTTGTGTTCATCCCCCTCAGCCTGATCTCCGGGCCGCTGAATGAGGAATTTGGTTGGCGCGGCGTTGGGCTTGATCCGCTCATCGAAAAATTCGGGTTTGTCAAAGGCGCAGCCATCCTCGGCGCAGTCTGGGCAATCTGGCATTTGCCCTGGTACTTAATGCCTGGTCAGGCACAATATGAGCTGGGCTTTACCCTGACTGGGGTTGGATTTTACATTCTTTATTTAATTGCCCTATCCATCATTGTGGCATGGATATACCGCGGCGCTCAAAGAAGCATTGTTTCCGCATTACTCGCCCACATGTGTGCCAATTTCTTCCCCTCGCAATTGATGAGTCCGTATGCATCCCATTTCCAAAGCACTGTGTTTTGGGTAACGATTATCATCGGGCTTGGACTGGCAGCAGTTATTACCATATCCCGCAAAGCCAACCGCTCGATGATTTAACTCGCACTACAGCTCAAAACACCTAGCATATTCCGTTCAATCTTCAAACTTCAAGCTGCAAGCTCCAGCTTACCAGATTGCAAAGTAATAACACCTTTTAAGTATGGTATGATCGAAGCACGGGGGTGGCTTTCTGGCTGCCCCCCATTTATTTAACAAATCGACCACCGATTAGGTGCAGCTTGAGCGAGGAACTATGCACAACCGCAGAATAACAGTCCTCTGGACTGCCTTTCTGTCCGCGGCACTGCTGCTGGGATTCTTCCCTTCCAACGCCATTGGACAAACTACCCCGGAAAATCCACCGGATTTGCCGGAAATGATTGACACCAGTGATACGCAAATCGAATTAATTGCTGATCCAAACACCAGTGATCTGCGCGTGGATGCGCCGCGAGAATTTCTCCTGGCCGCTGACCGCGCACCAACCTCTGACCTTCAAGTCAATTACATCGCTGCGGGCAGCACATTAAATGGGAACACCTGCCAGACCTTTCCAAATGAAGCCAGGACTGCGTTTGAATACGCTGCCAGTATTTGGGAATCCTTGCTGGTATCCAATGTCCCGATCAAAATTAATGCCTGCTGGGCTCCGCTCCCTACCGGAGTGCTGGGGTCATCCGGGCCAACATACCTCTCGTTAATCAACAGCCGCTACGTTGTGGCAGCCCTGGCAAATGCTATGTTGGGGTATGATACCAACTCCTCTGTTGCGGATATGTCAATCACGTATTCCAGCAACTTCGCCAGCAATTTTTATTACGGCACCGATCAAAACACCCCTTTTAACCAGTATGATTTTGCTTCTATCGTGCTGCATGAAATCGCCCACGGTTTGGGCTTTATCGGCATGTACTATTGGAACGGTTCTCAGGTGGTTGGGTCCTCTTATCCTTACGCTTATGACATGTTCACCCGCGATGGCTCCGGCACTTATATTCGCACCTTAACCAATCCGGCCCTGACCTCTACCCTGGTTGGCGGCAGTGCATATTTTGACGGTCCGAATGCGCGGGCAGCCAATGGCGGTGATTGGGCAAAACTCTATACCCCCAGTCCATGGAGATCGGGTTCTTCTTATTCGCATCTGGACGAGATTTTTAACGGCACAGAAAACGCATTAATGACCTACTCGATCAGTAACGGCGAATCTGTCCACAACCCAGGACCAGTCACAATGGGTATATTTAAAGATATTGGTTGGAATCCCCTACCCACCGCACCGAGCAGCGTCAGCGCAGTCAGCGCGTCCAGCCAACAAATTAATCTCAGTTGGTCGGATAACAGCGCAGACGAAACCGGCTTTGAGATATACCGCTCCACGGATAACAATAACTGGACGCTGATTACAACGGTAAGCGCAAACTCAACAGGCTATACGAATTCTGGGCTAACTAAAGGTACAACCTATTACTACCGGGTTCGCACGGTCAAGAATACAACCTATTCCGAATTCTCGCCAACCACCAGTGCTGTCACTTTTGCCAAACCGCTTGCCCCCAGCGGACTGACCCTGGCAGCAGCCAGCCAAACCCAAATCAACCTGACCTGGGTCGATAACAGCCTGGAAGAAACAGGTTTTGAAGTCTGGCGATCTCCAAACGGCTCCAGTGGTTGGGTAAAGATCACCACCACTGCGGCCAACACAACCCGCTATACCAATACGGGATTGAATAAATCCACCTCGTATTATTACAAAATCATCGCGGCAAGCAGCAGCGGTCCATCCGATGCGAGCGCAATTGTTGGCACAAGCACCTGGGATCAGACCTTCTCGGTATTCCTGCCCGCGGTAAAAAGATAAAGTGGCCAGTAGCTCGTGGTTAGCAAGCAGCAAGATGCGGAATAAAAGCTCGCCGCTCACCACTTTCTATGGATCACGTAGAGTTAGTGCCCATACCCCCGGCCGGAGATAAAGTTTTCCAATTGGTCGATGGTGCTTTCGTGCGAAGTGATAATGCTTTTAACCACATCGCCAATAGACACCAGTCCGATTAACCGCTCTTCATCAATCACGGGCAGGTGCCGGATTCGCTCCTGAGTCATGATCGTCATGCACTGTTGAATGGTCTGATCCGGGTGAACCGTGATAACCTCGGTTGTCATAATATCGTTGACGAAAGCATCCAATGGGCAGCGGCCAGTTTCGGCAATCATCCGGACAAAATCTCTTTCCGAGATAATCCCAACGATTTTCTGGCCTTCCTCAACCAACAACGCGCCGATGTCTTTTTCTGTAAGCAGCCTCAATGCTTCGATGACGGAGGTGTTTGGAGTGATCGTAAATACCTGGTCCCCCTTGACTCGCAGCAGGTCGCGCACAGTAACCATTGCAGTCTCCCTCCCTTCACACACAAGTTGTCTAAACAAATTTAGTAATAGTGTACCATGTGATGCCGTCTGGTTACAACAGGATATTTCCAGATTAGTTTTCGATTTTACTTGTATATTCTTTACTTTGGATTAAAATGATTTAATGTTTTTAATCAATTTTTGTTGTGGAGGAAACTATGGATCAACAATTTCAAACCCCGGAAGTTACCAGCGATGACCGCTTATGGGCACTCTTAGGGTACATCTTTACACCCCTGATTCCGATCATCATCCTCTTGATGGAAGACAAAAAGAACCGTCCATTCCTCAAGGCGCATACCATGCAGGCTTTAGTCCTGGGTGTGGCGGAAATTGTGCTTGGTATCATCTTGGCATTTATTCCCATTGTCAACTGCTTTGCCCCCTTGATGTGGATCATTAACATCATCTACGCGCTCAAAGCCAACAAAGGTGAATATATTGAGATCCCCGTCATCACCAATTTTGTCAAAGGTCAGGGCTGGGCTTAATTCTTTATGAGACAAAAATAAATGGGTGGTCTTTGAACTGACCCCATAAAACAAGACAGAAAAAGAAAGCACCTCATGCGAGAATAGAAGCAGGAGGTGCTTTTCATATGGCAGGAAAGAAAGGAATGATTCACTACAGCAAAGAGGTAAAGCTGCTAGCGGTGCAGATGTTCC
>JAJUJY010000264.1 GCA_029265085.1 Chloroflexota bacterium | reverse complement strand
GGTAACCCGGAGACTTCAATATTTCTGATTCTTGTCATCAATTCGATGTTAGCCAGTTAAGAATAAGTGAGAGAAATATGGAAAAAATAACGCCTGAAACAATTCAAGCTGTATTGTCACGGGTTGAAGGTCACCGTGAGGAAATTATCCAATTTATGCGCGATATTGTTGCGATACCAAGCATGGATTCCCAAATTGGTCCAGTGGGTGAGCGAATCGCTGAGGAAATGCGCAAATTGGGTTATGACGAGGTTCGTGTTGATGTGATGGGCAATATTTTAGGGCGCATAGGAAATGGTCCTAAAGTCATGGTGTTTGATTCGCATATCGATACAGTAGGTATCGGCGATCCGGCTGAATGGACACATGATCCATTCCAGGGCAAGATTGAAAATGGTATTTTCTATGGCCGTGGTGCCTGCGATGAAAAGAACAGCACCCCGGGAATGGTATACGGTCTGGCCATTGCCCGTGATTTCGGTCTGCTAGAGGGTTGGACGGTATATTACTTTGGGAACATGGAAGAATGGTGCGATGGAATTGCTCCCAATTCATTTGTGGAGGTCGATCCCAAAGTCCGCCCAGATTTTGTCGTCATTGGCGAACCAACCAAAATGAATGTGTACCGGGGGCATAAGGGTCGAGTGGAACTGCGGGTGGTGGCAAAAGGCCGCTCCGCGCACGCTGCCAGTAATCACCTGGGTGATAATGCAATATATTCTCTTTTACCTGTGATTGCCGGTATTCGCGATCTTGAACCGAAACTGGGCGATCATCCATTTTTAGGGCATGGCAAAATCACGGTAAGTGATATGCATGTTAAGACACCCAGTATCAATGCGGTACCGGACGAAGCAGTGATCTACATTGACCGGCGGATGACCTTTGGGGAAACCAAAGAAGAAGCGATTGCTCAGATTGAAGCATTAATTCCGACAGAGTTCAAAGATAAAGTCAAGGTTGAGCCGCTCTTCTATGATGAACCTTCCTATACTGGATTTGTTTTCCCGGTAGATAAGTATTTCCCGGCCTGGGCTTTGGAAGAGAATCACTCACTGGTGCAAGCAGGACTGGAAGTTCGCAAAATGATTGGTTTGCCTGAGGCTCCAAGCGGTAAGTGGAATTTCAGCACCAATGGGATTTATTGGGCAGGAAAAGCGGGCATTCCGAGTATTGGTTTTGGCCCCGGTGATGAAGAAACTGCGCATACCATCATTGACTCTGTGCCTTTGGAGGATATGGTGCAATCTACAGCATTTTATGCCCTTATTCCTTCAACACTGGCTAAAAATATCTAGTTTACGGCATCTCTTTCTCGGTAACTCGAGAGGAGAAAGCCTTAAATCAATGAAAATTTTGTGAAATAACTTATTGAATTCATTTGATCAGGAGAAAAGGAAATGCAAACGAATCTGCGTGGTCGTGATTTGATTGGTGATTTAGACTTCTCGAAAGAGGAAGTCGAGACCGTTTTGGATGTGGCTTTTGACTTAAAGCGCAAACGTGCTTTGGGTGAGCCGCATCCTTATTTACGGGATAAAGTTTTGGCGATGTTGTTCTTCTTTTCGAGTACCCGTACCCGTGGTTCTTTTGAGGCTGGGATTGCACAGTTAGGTGGGCATGGCGCATTTATTGAGTCTACTACCACCCAAATTAAACATGGTGATACAGCAAAAGAAATTGGCGAGATTTATGGGCGGTATTTTGATGGGATCGCAATTCGCCATTGCGACTGGCTGATTGGTAATCAATACTTAAACGAAGTAGCCAAAAATTGCCGTGTGCCTGTATTAAACATGCAATGCGATATTTACCATCCTTTCCAGTGCCTGGCCGACCTGATGACCATTATGGAAAAGAAAGGCCGTGATCTGCGCCGCAAGAAAATTGTGGTTTCCTGGGCGTATGCTGCTTCTTATTTAAAACCGATCTCTGTTCCCCAATCGTTGATTTTGCAAATGCCGCGCTTTGGCATGGACGTGGTCCTTTCCTATCCAAAAGAGTTTATGCTAATGCCTGAGATCGAAGCGGAAGCAAAAGCCCAGGCCAAAAAATTTGGAACCGGTTTTGAAATTGTTCATGATATGGACGAAGGCTGCCGCGATGCTGATGTGATTTATGCCAAGTCTTGGGGACCGCTGTTAACCACTTCCGACCCGGTAAAGGGGAAAGAGCTGCAGGATAGTTACAAAGACTGGATTATGGATCAGCGCCGTTTGAACCTGGCCAAAGAAGATGCCATTTATATGCATCCGCTGCCTGCTGACCGGAACATTGAAGTAACCGATGAGGTAATTGACGGTCCCAATTCTGTAGTTTACGACGAGGCTGAAAATCGCTTGCATGTTCAAAAAGCGGTTATGGCTTTGACCATGTAATGGTTATTAAAGTAGCCAAGAACCGTGAATATTGTTAATTGATCTTCATGACTGGAAGAATTACAATATTTCACGGTTCAAGGTGAATCAAGTTGGTTATTCATTCTTCACTATATTTACTTTTGATAAAGGAATTTTGTGTATGACCAAAAAGGGTGTTGCAGTTGTTGCCGTAGGTGGTAATTCGTTAATCAAAGACGAAAAGCGGAAAACAATTCCGGATCAGTATGCTGCTGCAGTTGAATCGATTTCTCATATCGTTGATATGATCGAGCAGGGCTGGGAAGTGGTTATTACTCACGGAAATGGCCCACAGGTTGGTTTTATTCACCGCCGCTCTGAACTTTCTGCTCATGAACTGCATGAGGTTCCGCTGGATTATTGCGGTGCAGATACACAGGGTGCTATTGGCTATATGTTTGTTCGCGCTCTCCACAATGAATTTCTTAAGCGTGGAATTGACAAAAACGCAGTGGCGGTTGTGACTCAAACCATCGTTAACCGGAATGATCCCGCTTTCGAGCACCCTACAAAACCGATTGGTTCATTCATGGATGAAGCTACGGCGAAAAACCGGGCTGAAAAAGAAGGTTGGGTGATTGTCGAAGATGCTGGCCGTGGTTGGCGGCGTGTTGTTGCTTCACCGAATCCTGAAAAAATAGTCGAAGCTCCAGCAATCCACTCTTTAATTGAGCAGGGGTTTGTGGTTGTTGGCGTTGGCGGCGGCGGTATCCCTGTAGTTGAACTGCCGGATGGCGGTTTAGAGGGTGTTGAAGCTGTTATTGATAAGGATTTCGGATCTTCTCTGCTCGCAAAGCTGATTGAAGCTGACTTATTTGTCATCAGCACTGCCGTTGAGAAAGTTGCGATCAACTTCAATAAGCCAGATCAGAAATGGTTAGATAAAATCACGGTTGCAGAAGCCAAGCAGTATATGGCAGAAGGTCATTTTGCCAAAGGTTCCATGCTACCCAAGATTCAGGCAATCATCCGCTTCTTGGAAAATGGTGGAAAGCAGGCTTTAATCACCAATCCAGAGAATATTGGCCGCGCGCTTCGTGGCGAAACCGGTACCTGGATCGTTCGATAAAACAACATTTCATTGTGCGAGGTTGCCTTATCTGGCAACCTCGCACCCGCACTTTGTAAATTTTCCCCTATTTCCCCATTATTGGTTTGGCACTGGTCGTCCTCAGCCAATTTATACCTTGAGTCAATCGGAGACAGCACGATTAACATTGGAATTCCAGGGCAATTTTGAATCTTGCGGCTGAACTCTTCATCGTTGGTGATGCTTTCGGGTACAATAGGTTTTGTGTCCCCAGGTGATTCTGCACACAGAATTGCAGTAACCGATATACCAAAAGCAACTTAATGAAAGGAGACAAACAGTCAACCCATTCAGTTCTGTCCTGTTTTCCCTTAACCTTCATTTTTTTTAATTTACCCAGGAGGAGATAATGTCTTCGAAACGTATTTGGTTTGCTTTGAGCTTGTTCATTGCATTGGCCATGCTGTTGGCTGCTTGCCAACCTGCTGCCACCCCCACCCCTGAAGTTGTCCCAACCGATAAGCCAGCCGAAGAGTTAGTCTTTGGTATGCTGCTTGTTGGTCCGTATAACGATAAGGGCTGGAGTCAAGCACATTATGATGCTGGTTTGTATGTTGAGCAAAAGATTGCCGGCGCCAAGATGATCTACATTGACAAAGTTAATCCCGCTGACCGCCCAGGCACGACACCTGCCCAATTAGCCGAGGATTTATTGTCCAAAGGTGCAAAGGTCATCATTTTCAACTCG
>JAJUJY010000176.1 GCA_029265085.1 Chloroflexota bacterium | reverse complement strand
GTATATCCACTTTCTTTTAATGCCTGAATTTGGGCTTTAAATTCATCCAGCGACACAAAATACCGGTTGGGGGCTTCACCCGCTACCACATGGTGGTACAACAGAATCGGAACAGTGGCCTTTCCGGGAGGGTTATAAATCCACACCGGGGTGGGAGTGACCGTTGGAGTAGGTGTCAGGGTGATCGTTGCAGTTGGGCTAGGAACCGCAGTTAGGGTATGGGTTGGCTGGAGTGTTTCCGTAGGCAGCACCACGGTGGGAGTTGTTTCAGAACCCGCCTGGACCGATGGAGAACAGGCAGAAACCAATAAACAAGCCAATAATACAAAAATCAACCCAAGAGGTACAGGGCGTTGCGTTTTCCATTGTAATTTATTCAAAGAAGAATTACCTCCACCAACGCGCCAACAGCCAAACCTGTGGCATCTGCTGGAATATGTACCAATCCATCCGCCTTTGCCAGGCTAAAGATCAAGTTGCTCTTATAGAAGATCGGCTCGGCCACCATTCCTTGAGCTGTATTTCTTAGAGTAACAGGAATAAAATCTTCCCGCCCGGCTTGCGAGGCAAGGTTTATTGCTAATTGAGCAGGCACAGAAGCCTTCGGGCGACTATATTTTAACCCCAGAAGATGCTCGATCACAGGGGTAACAAACAAACTGGCAATCACCAATGCGCTAACCGGATTTCCAGGCAATCCAATGACTGCCTTACCATCACACACCCCTAAAATGGTTGGTTTGCCCGGTTTTACATTGACACCGTGAACCAGGACGCCCGGCTGTCCCATCTGAGCAATCACATCTGCGGTTAAATCGCGGGTGCTGGCCGAAGAACCCGCAGTGATCACCACGGCATCACACTCAGCCAAGGCACGAGCCAAAATATCCCGCAGAATTTCAGCCCGGTCCGGTACAATTCCGTATCGAACCGGCTGACCGCCAGCCTGTTGAATCAATGCAGAAAGCGAGTAGCTATTAATATCCCGCACCTGCCCAGGTTGAACAGGCTGTCCCGGCGGCACCACCTCATCCCCGCTGGATAAAATTCCAATCCGCGGCGGTGTTACCACCATCACTTCCGTCAGGCCAAGCGCAAGCAGACCGCCAATTTCTACCGGGCGTAGCCGCACACCCGCAGGGAGAATGACTGACCCAACTTGAACATCTTCGCCCTTTTTTAATATGTTTTCTCCAACGCCAACCGCCTTTAAAATCTCAATCTCGCCTGGACGAGACGCCTGGGTATATTCCAGCATCACCACGGCATCGGCACCTTCTGGAAGCATCCCGCCGGTATGGATTAATGCGGCCTGGCCGCGTTTGATGGCAAAGGATGGTGCGCTGCCCATGGGCACTTCTCCAATCATCTGGATGTAGGCAGGCAAGGTGTCGCTGGAGCCAAAAGTATCGGCAGCCAGCACTGCATAACCATCAACCGTGCTGCGTGGAAAGGCTGGCAGCGGTTCAGGAGCGAAAATGGTTTCACCAACAACCCGATCAAGGGTATCAACCGTTGGGATATGATCAATTTGGAATTTTGCTGAAGGCAAGGCTGATAACAGTTTTTTGCAAGCCTCGGTGGGAGGCAGCAATTCTAAAAATTCGGGCATAGATCACCTGATCCAAAGTGCAAAGGTAATTAAATACGTTGTGATACCAAATGTCGCCAGCGCGGTCAGCCGTAAAAGTGTCCAGCGAGGCGGTGCACCATTACCAATAGACCAGATTTGCCAGATTTGGAAGATGCCGATAGGCAAGGTCAACAGCAGCGGCCAGGTTAATGACCATGTCAACCCTGAGACCGCAGCAAAACCAACCAACAAGTACGCCATCAAAATCAGCAAATTGTGCACATTCATTCCGCGCTGCCAGCCTATGCGAATCATCAAATTTTGGCGGCCTTCTTTAATATCCTGATAATAATGTTCCAAAGACAGTGCCAGAACCATGGATAAGAATAACAAAGTTAACGGCAGGGTAAGCATTGCCAGTACTTCGGTCAGGTCGCCAGATTGCAATAATAACGCCAGCGCAGGAGACAAATTGGTGATTAATATCGCCGAAACGATCTCTCCATACCCGGTATTGGCCAACCGCAAGGGTGGAACTGCATAGAAAAACGAAATTCCAAATGCCAACCCAAGGATAATCCAGGTCGGAAGGTTGATCGCATTATTCGCCGCTAATAAAACTGTCACCCCGGCACCAATTGATAGGGTTGTGACCGCTGCCAACAAAAATATTCGCGCAGGGATTTCTCCCTGTTCTTCAGGGTCTTGCTTGCGGCGAATCAATTGGTTTTCTTTTTCCAATTGATCATAATAAGCTTTCAGATAGTACCCGCTTAGTTGTAATAATATGATCACCAGCTGGCCTAACCAATAGATGCCCCAATTAATAGGTTCGCCTCGGTAGACCACAATCCCCGCTCCTAAAGCGTAAAAAACAGCCCCAACCAATAGCAGGGCCGGGTTGGAGATAATGATCATATTTTGTAAAGGTGTTCGGTTTTTGCTTTGTTTCATCTTGCCCACCGCCTATATCAGTTGATATCCACCATCGATTACCAGCGTTTCGCCTGTAATGTAAGTAGAACGAATAAGAAAAAGGACCGCCTGAGCTACATGATCCGGATCGCCTTGGTGCTTCATCGGCAGCCTGTCAACCAGCCTTTGCCAATCTTCCGCAGGAAAATCATCCCCAGCCAGAATTAGCCCCGGAGCAACCGCATTGACCCGCACCCCAGGAGCAAGGGTTTTGGCCAACAAGCGCGTGAGTGTTTCAAGTCCGGATTTTGAGATGACATACGCCCCAAAACCTGACCATATTTTCCGCGCACCAACATCCGTTATATTAATAATAATGCCCCCGGTTTCTTTCATCCACTCGGCTGCCTTTTGCGCACACAACCAGGGTGCCCGTAAATTCAGGTTCATTGCCTGATCCCAGGCTTCGACGGATGTAATTCGCAAATCACCTGAAGGCATAACAGACGCAGAATTGACCAGCACGGACAGGCGGCCAATCGTTTCCTTAAGTGGTTGAAATAAACGGTCAATTTGGCACGGATCCGTCAAATCAGCCTGTACCAGCCAGACAGGAACACCCAATTCCCGAATTTCCTGTGCAGTTTGCTCTGCCGCCAGCTGCGATTGGTGATAATGCAAAATGATTCCATATCCTTCCCGTGCTAAAGTAAGGCCAATCGCCCGTCCAATCCGGACTGCGCCCCCCGTAACCAGGGCAATGGGAAGGAGTTGATCCGTCTGCATCATTAAAGGGAATCCCTTCTGAATTAATGCTTAAAAAAGTTGGAAATAAAAAACCAGACATTCGCTGGTCGCTCTGCCAGCCTGCGCATAAAATAAGGATACCAGTGCGTTCCATACGGCACATAAACCCGTACAGGGTATCCTTCTTGCACCAGCTTTTCCTGTAAATCCCGCCGGATGCCGTAAAGCATTTGAAACTCTAAAGCATCTTTTGGTAAACCGTACTGCTGTGCAGATTGGATGGCATAATTGATCCGCTGTGGATCATGGGTAGCAATGGCCGGAACCGGTGGGAAACGCCCGTCACCGCTTCGTGTCGGGCTGCCTGATTTGACTGCACCCTGGATCAGCATATCAGTAAGCTGATCAAAATTTTTATCCACGTCCAACTTTTTGGGGTACGCCACAGAGGCTGGTTCCTGGTAAGCCCCTTTTACCAGGCGCACAGGAATCCCTGCAGACAACAGGCGTTCAACATCGCTGGCACTACGGTAAAGATACGACTGAACAACCACACCCACATTATGAAAATTTTGCTGTTTAGCCCAGAACAGGATATCCAGGGTTAAATCTGTCAGGCCAGAATCCTCCATATCTATACGAATAAAATTACCAACCTGAGCGGAATATGCAAGGATTTTCTGTAAACAATTTTTACAAAGCTGCAGATCAATTAACAAGCCGAGCTGGCTCAGTTTGATCGAGACATTGGCTTGCACCCCGGAATCTTGAATTTCCGAAAGAATGGCTAAGATATCATCCGTAGATTGCAGGGCTGCTTCTCGCGACTCGGTATGTTCACCCAAATGGTCTAAGGTCGCAACCAGTCCTTTTTGATTAAGCTGTAAGACGGCTTGTACAGCATCTTCCGGTGTTTCACCTGCAATAAATCGAGAAGCCGCTCGCCAGGCTGCCCCCCAGCGGCTGATCCACTGCTGCGCCCATCGTGCTTTTGACAACGAGATAAAAAATGCTCGCAACATGGCTCCTCCCGGTCAAAATACAACCAACAATTATTCCTATTCTAACATACCTTGTCTGAAATACTTTCGCGGACGCACAGTACCGCAAAACGGCAAATGAACTCACAATATATACAGCAGCTATCAGAATGGATCACTCGATCTCGTGCCATTTTATTCATTCTGTTATAAAATCATACAATAGGAAATTCCACATGCGAGCTCTTTTCCGCCCTCCCTGGCGCAGAATTACGTTTACGATCCTGGCGATCCTTGGCCTGGTCATTTATCGCATCTTTACGACAGAAGGCCAGTTTTGGGGCAGTCTAAACTGGCTATTTTCGAACGGTTTAATATGCGGATTGGGTATTTTCTTCTGGATCTTATTTTTTGCCCAATTTGCCCTTCCGGTTCGCACATTACAGGACCGGTTCCGCGCATTTGAACGGCTCACGCTGTACATCCAGGGGGCTCACGGGCCAGCCATTTTTATCCGCAATGGGACTCGGGAAGCCACGCGCCGCGAAATGGAACGCCGCGGGCCTGGAGTAATCCTCGCGGATACAGCCAGCGCTGCTATGCTGCGAACAGACCAACGCATTACGCGTGTCGCTGGACCTGGCATAACTTTTACCGAAGCAGACGAAACCATCGCCGGAGAAGTGGACCTTCGCCTTCAATCGCAAACCATCGGACCGCAAGAACGTTACTTTACGTATTTATTTGCCGATGAGCCGCTGCCCAATGAAGCCGAAGGTGAATTCCAGAATCGCATGGCCGAACGCCGGGCTACCCGTGCGCTGACTCGCGATGGCATTGAAATTGTGCCCCGCATCACCGTCTTTTTTAAGATTAATGCCAATCATGGCGATGGTAACAGTGAGTTTGGCTTTAATCCGGAACCAGTCCAGTTGGCCTTAACCAGCCGTCCGATTGACGCCAATCTGCCGCCCGATTCTAACCGCCTGGTTGAATGGCGCTGGATTCCGGCTCGCCTTGCAGCCGATATCTGGAAAGAATATCTTGGAAAATTCACCCTTCAAGAGCTATTTCACGGCAATTTAAATCAAAATAGTGCCTTACAAAATATTTTGCAGGCAATGACTCAGCGCCTAACCAACCCTGAGTATATTCCACTCGATGTGGTTGGCCGTTCTTTGGGAGAAGCGGTTGAAAGCCGCGAATATCGCCTGCTAAACCAACACGGGATTCGAGTTTTCCGTGTAGAAGTGACTGATTTAATCTTGCCAGACACGGTGGAACGGGAATTAATTCGCCGCTGGCGTGCGAACTGGTTGAACCAGGCACGCCGGGAAAGAGACGCAATCGAGACCTTACGTGGTTACGCCACCGACCAGGGACGCAGCGAGGCAGAATTAGAAACCATTCGCAGCGCCGCTAATTATGTGGTAAATGGCCGGCCTGGCCTGCCGCAGCGCTGTGTGGATATCTTAGCCCGGTTACTCCAGGGCAATGTGGAATTGATCGTCCGAAATCCCCAGCTGCACCAATCCATGAATGAGGAAGTTGGGCAGATTCGTGAAATGATCGAATGGGCGGAAGGGAGAGAATAGCCAGTATGGCAAATGCGCCACTTCCCCCCAACAATGATAACGTATTTGATCCCAACACCTGGATCCGGATCCTTGAAACTGCGCTGAATCAGCTCCTGGCAATGAATCAGGCCGCAGCAAATATCCGCAGAGCAATCATCACATTGATTTTTGCCGGTGGTTGGACCTTGTGGGGATTTTTCCGCCACCCCTGGACAGATTGGGCAAACGATCTGATGGGATTGGTTGCCCCGGCATATCTACCAGAAGGAGCCAATCCGATTGGAAATATCCTTCTGCCAATATTCAATGCCTATTTATCACCAGACGTGTTGACGGTGGTAGCAGCGGTTGGGCTTCCATTCTGGTTAGGAATGGAATTTGCATCCATATATCTGGCAGATATTTTTAATCTTCAACAGGTGGCGATTGCACGCCGGTTTATTCGCCAAACTGCTTTTGCTGCCCCTGCCTATCAAACCCTGACGATTAACAGCGAACGGCAAACTGCCGATCAGCAAAACTCCCCCATCCTGCGGATTGGCGGACCCGGCCGGGTTCAAGTTAATCTGGAATACGCGGCCGTATTTGAACGCATTAACGGCTCCCCCCATTTCATTCGTGCAAACGAACCAGCCCAAAACAACGTATTGGAAGGATTTGAACGATTACGCAATGTCATCGACCTGCGCGATCACATCTTCCGCTATGATGATCTGGTTGGGCGGACGAAAGACGGCATCCGAATCACGATCCAGGACATTCAATTGCTTTTCAGTATCTGGCGGCGCGATAATGGGAAACCGCTGAACCGTCCATTCCCATCCTACCGCCGTGATATCTATTGGTTAACCTACCAACAAGTGCCAGGGTATTGGGTTAACGCAATGACTCTATTGGTGCGAGATGAATTGCTACGCTTCATTGGGGAGCGGACCCTGGGCGAATTATTGGCCGCAGTTGGCGAACCGGAAATTCAGCGCCAGATCGAAATGGAAACGCGCATTCAACAGGTCAGTTGGCGGCAGCCGTTACGCAGACCGCTAAGCTTTATCTTTACAGCCCAATTACCAAACCCACCCCAACCGCCAGCCTTTGTTCCGCGACCGCAGCTTTCCAATTTCTTTCAGGATTTTGCCAGCCAGTTTACGCGTGAAGCGCAATCCCGCGGAGTTCGCCTGGACTGGATCAATGTAGGCACATGGAAAACCGCGGAAGAAATTATCCTGGGCCAGCATATCGAGGCATGGCAGCTCACTACCGAAAACCTGGCACGCCGTAATCCGCGCGTTCTGGATGAGGTTCGCAACCAGGCCAGACTGACAGAGATTGGACAAATCACTCGCCAGTTACCTATTCTGACGTTTATTCGCCTGCGCCAGCAAAACCTGCCTGATGGCGAGATGATTATGTCGATGCTGGATGAATATGCAGTTCGTATCCGTGCAGCCATGTCCTCTTACCGCAACCAAAACCAGCCCATCCCGGCTGAGCTGACCACCACGCTGGAACTCATCCGCAATTGCCAGATCAATTACCAACGCAGACAGGCACGTTTTATTAACGATTAGCGGAACCAAAAGCCAGGCTGCTGCCCATTCTATAGCGAGATTTCAGCCTGGCTAAACAGGATCGTATTGAAATTGCTTTTAGCCGGTTACGGTGTGGGTGTTGGCCAGCGTGTATCCGTTGGGCGGGGTGTCCGCGTAACCGTTGGAGTGCGAGTAATGGTCGGCGTGACCGAAGGTGCCATGGTATTGGTAATCGTAAAAGTGGGTGTGATCGTTGGGACCAATGTATTGGTTCCAGTTGGGCGTGGTGTGGCAGTGCCGGTCGCAGTCCGGGTGGGAGATGGTGTCGGAGACGGAGTAGGCGGATCACCCAAAATGATAAACCGCCCAGAATTATTCCAGTTCATGCCAACAAAAATTTGCACCTCATATTCACCCGGCAGCCATTCATTGACACTTGGCTCGCATTCCGTATAACCGTAACCACCTGTGCTGCCGTTCCAGGGGGCGCTTTCAAAACAGATTAGTTTACGATCGCTCACCCGATACCAAAGGGCAGTCCATTGCGAACCAGATGTCATATTGTTGTAGGTGTATGTTCCATACAACTTGGTAATCGGATTTTCAAATTCTGTGAGTGGTTCAACCGGACTAAAATTCTCATCAATTTCTCGTGAAAATACAACCGGGCTGAAAACAGACTCTGGATTCGGTGTAATTGTCGTTTCAATTTGAGCAGCAATTTCTGAAGGCAGCGCTGGTGTCGGGGAGATCGAAGGTGTTTCGGTAATGGTAGGGGTTAGCGTAATCGTCGGAGTTAACGAAATGGTCGGGGTTAACGTAATGGTCGGGGTCATAGTAATCGTC
>JAJUJY010000275.1 GCA_029265085.1 Chloroflexota bacterium | reverse complement strand
GCCCGCGGCAAAAAATGGCAGGTATATCATGTGGTTCCTGTTTCATCACGGGGAGCGATAAGCAGCCTGGTTGATGTATTTAAAGGAACGCCAGTGAATGTGTATGATGTGGTGCATAATCAGGCTGCCCTGGAAAATTTCTTGATCGAGAAGTTTTGCGGTTTGCGCTGCGGCATCATTCATCAGTTAATGCCGAATGAACCGGAAGGCGGCACCTCGCGGCGGGTGACTCTGGGTAGTATTATCGGGGTTGTGGAAGAAGCCCGGCAGCGTCAGCTGAAAGTTCCGCTAAATGCTGCCCTCGATCCATATGCCGCAAAACGCTACCGTAATGATATTTCACGCATTGCCGATGAAGTGCGGGCGGTTGCCTTAAGCCAGGATTTAAGTGATGATGAAGTGGCAGAACTGGCCAGACAGGCTGGTGTGCAGGAATTTATGCTGGCGGATTTTGCCAGCCAGGTGCGACCCCCAGCCGCCCATGTGGTGTATGACCCCTTGCGCCAGTCACCGCAGCAATTTATCAGCAAATCGTTTAATCCGAATAATTTCCTCAAAAAGAATGTGCTGCAAGTTCAACTGACTCAATCGGTCACTGATTTGACCCCTGAACAACGCCTGGTGACAGACTCTTTAGGACTGGATCGAAAGGGCAGTGCCGCCCTGGTGTATGACAGTAAAACGCTGCGCAAATCACTTAACGCGCTGGCTGATGTTTTGGAGGTCTCGACAGTTAAGCTGCCGGAGAGTCTGGTGAAAAAGATTGGTTAAGTATTTGGGAACATGGTGAGGATTTATTGGCATGGCTGATCTAGAAATCCTCACCATGTTTTGGTTTATTCCGCGAGCGGCATAACCGGAGGTGTGGGGGCGCGGTGTTTAAAGGCCGCACTGGTCAGTTTTTGGATGACCACCACCACAGACGTGACGAGTGCAATGATTAACAGGTTCTTAAATACACTGGAAAGCCCCTCGGCCAGTGAGAAGTGTTCAAAATGCCCGCCTCTTTCTGCAAATCCACCTCGCTCCATCGCACCGCGTCCAACCCCTTGAACGGAGTTGCCCGGCTTTCCAAAGTCAGAGTCAAAGTGCCCTGATTCGCTGCGCAGGCCAGAGAACGCTGAAGATGACAGGTTGGAGGTGCGGGGCACAACCATGTAGATGATGCCAGCAACCAGCCCGATCGTTAAAAAGATAATGAGCAGTCGATAGATTGTTTTCATTGGATTCACCTCACGGTTGGATGATTGTTGAGAACGGGAACAGCGGCTGGTGTTTGCGCGGCAGACGGTGCAGGCTGCCTGGAGCGGAAGATCCGTTTCACCGCATTGCTAATCCAGCGCCAATGCAGCGCAATGTGCAGACCAGCCAGCCAGAGAGTCAGGTCGGCGGAAGTTTTGTGCAGGAACTTCCAGACCGGTGCTGATGATGCAGACAGTCCAAAGGTGGATAGGAAGTAGCGCGATTCCATCACACCGCTGAATATAATCACATTAAAGGCAATAAATAACGCCAGCCCGAGAATGTAGTTGATTCGGGAAGTCCAGCTCGTCGCGCGGAAAAAGCGCCTGGTAACCGCTGCAATCCATTCCCAATGCAGCAGTACATGAATCGTCAGTGTCAAACCAAACGCCAGGGATAACCATTCGTGCAGCATCAAACCGGTGAGAGGTGGTGCAAACGAAACCAACAGTCCAACCAAAATGATTGCATCCAGGAGAAGGTTTTGGGTTGTTTTGTTCATTTTTTTGGATGAGTTCATGCTCATGCTCCTTCAATTGATAAGTTTGCACGCAGCGGATTGCGCTGAGTGACTTTGATGCTGAAAAGTATAGGCTGGAGATGTTTAGAAATGGTTCAGATGATTTTAAGAAAATGTGAAGGCGGGCTTAAAGCGGAATTATTCCAGATCAAATTCAAGCTGAATACATGATAAACATTATACAAAATCCAAATACACGATAGACAAACGTTGTATATTCGTGTATTATTTTGACTATAAATATCCAATTCGAGTTACCGACAGGAGGAAAAAATGAAAGTTCGATCGATTATCTTAGGTGTGTTGATTGCTGCGATCTTTGCAGTGGCTGCTTTCGGACCGGTTTCCGCTAACTCTGGGCGTGCCTGGGGTAACCTGGTGGAAGGTGAGCAAGGCGTCTGGCGTGTGCATTTTGCAGTTTTAGGCATTGAAAATGGTACCGGCCAGTTGTTTGGCCAGGTCGTTAGCAACGCTGCTCAAATGGGCATTATGGGTGGTCATGCCAGCGGGAGATAACTCGCGCTGACCGTTTTATTGGTAGATTTATTGGTAGATCATACTGCCCGGGTTTTCCTAGGCAGTATTTTTTAATCGCACAGCAGGATCAAAATATCCTCTGTACATTCGGACATGATTAAAATGATATGAAAGGTGAAACAGACCGGATTGTCACTATAAAGGATTGATTTCCTGGTCAGGATCTGTTAATTGACTCGACACGGCAGCTCGGTATAATAATTAATTAAGAATAATCTTCCAAGGATTGACCCATGCGAAAAATCAGTTCTCCTGAAGGGCAGACTTTTCCAAAATCCGATGAAGCCTCAACCCAGCGGTTTTACCAGTACCTGCTGGATTTTCCTGAAGCGGAACCGCGCAAAATGTTTGGGCAGCCGTGCGGTTTTGTGCGCGGGCAGATGTTTGCCTGTCTATTTAACAGCCAGTTGATGCTGCGGTTGGATGAGAATGGGCGTGCTCAATTTTCTGCTGAGGTCGCTGGAGCAAGGCATTTTGAACCGATGCCCGGACGAGTGATGCGTGAATATATGGCCGTTCCGGAGGAGCTGTATATTGACCCCGAATGGGTCTATCTCTGGATGGAACGGGCGTACCGCTATGCACTTGCATTGCCGCCTAAGCTGTCGAAAAAGAAAAAATAGTTCAGGCGCGGCGGCCAGCTTTCAACGTAGCCTGCAGTGCTTTCAATTCATCCCATTTCCCGCGTGCAGCCAGGCCGGCCTGCTCCGGCCAGGTCGCCGGAGTACCCAGGCGGATTCCGGCATTCTTCAATAATATCGAGATTTGTGCTGGGGTGCTGGCGGCCAGGGTGGAGTAGGTGTGGATACCGGCATCTTGCAGCACCACCGCGATTTTTGGACCAATTCCTTCAATGATGGTCAAATCATCTATGCGCGGCAAACTGCCGCTGGGCATGATATCGGGCAGTAAAATGGTTTTATGCTCTTTATTTGCGGCTGGTTCGGTTGCTGGTTTGGGATCAGCAGTGGAGCCTGTATTTTTTCGCATCCGCAGCAGGATGAATAATATACCAGCCAATGCGGCAATTACGGGAATAAACCATTCCCAACAAAAACGTTTCTTTTCACAGCAGGATTCCTGGTTTTGCATTTTTACTCCCTTCCTGCACAAATGTCCTTGATAACTACTTTTATTATAGCAACAGGTAAACCATCCCGCACAAGAAAATTCTAGGAAGGTGCGTTATTCTTAAAAATACGCTCATTTCACACCCCGTGGTTTTACTTGAATCAATGTGCTGAAACCTATATACTAAAAGTAACCTCATATTTTTAGCTGTTTTGCTTGTACGGCAGCGATGTTTAGAGAGGTGTTCCCAGCACACGTTGTACATCGCAAACATTCCAAACTTTTCTGTCTGGTCTTCCAATTTCTGCTGGTTTAGAAAAAAGGAGGGAATGATGGCGATGCATATCTACGATTATTTGATTGTTGGGTCGGGG
>JAJUJY010000187.1 GCA_029265085.1 Chloroflexota bacterium | reverse complement strand
AGGAAGACAATCAAAGCCAATACAGCTAATGCTTTGCGGCGGCTGTCTAATTCAGTTATTTGATCCAGTGGTTCAGCATACGCTCTGCCCAGGAAGAAGATCAGGAAAGCCCAAAGCCACCAACCTGACCAGAAGAAACCAAGGATAACCAGAGCGACCAGTATGATGGGCAGAATGCGCTGCGATTTCTGCTTCCCAAAAAGAACGTATAACATGTGTCCGCCGTCCAGTTGACCTGCCGGAATCAAGTTTAGAGATGTGATGAGGATTCCTGCCCATCCAGCCCAGGCAACCGGATGCAAACTTACATCCAAACTACCGTAAGGAAATGGTTGCCCGGTGATCATGTAGCGCAGCCAATAGATCAACGGCTGCATATTTTGGTAACTAACCGGTTCCGGAAGAAACTTGCCAAATACAAGCCATTTGGATAGTAAATACAAAATGGAATTGCCTTCCAATACGGTTTGCCCTGCACCCTGGGCTAATGCTGCTGCCGGTAAGGGATTCAAAGTGGATAGTGATAAGCCCAGAAGTAAAACAGGGATCGCCACTGCTAGTCCGGATAACGGACCGGCAATTCCAATATCGAGCAAGACGCGCCGGTTTTTGGGTGGTTCCTTCAGGTTGATAAACGCCCCTAAGGTTCCAAATGCGCTAAAGGGGTAGGGCAGGGGCAAAAAATAAGGCAGCGTAACGTGCACGCCATGACTTCTGCCGGCAAGATAATGTCCAAATTCATGTGCAGCCAGGATGGCAATCATGCTGACCGCAAAAGGCCAGCCATTAACCACAATTGCCCATATAAAAGCAATTGGATCCGTTGGCAATTCTCCGGTTGTACCAAAGATTCCGCCTGTGAACCAAACACTTATCAGGGTTAAAATAAAAAATATCAGGTTGACTTTTGGGTTGGAGGGCCGAGGGGTTGGCATGCCTGGAACAAGATAGATCGCATGCCGCCCGTCTTCCTTGCGGAATAGCGGAGTCAGGCCGTATCCTTTGACTTGTTTCGCAAGATCATCGTACGCAGCAGCAGAATCACCAGCAATTAATCGTCCGCGATAGCGGATCATGAATGAATCTTTGCCACTGCCTAAGGTTACGTCGTCAATTGCAAAAATGCGCCGGACCAGCGCATCCAACACTTGTAATTGATCGGAAGAATCCATGTTTTCTCCCTGTTTTTATCACTAATTCGTTGATTCCTGAATTCTTTTAAAATATCAGGCGGGAATGGATGGGAGTCGAACCCACCGCGGCCCGCAACGCGACCCGCCACCGGTTTTGAAGACCGGGAAGCTCACCGGAACCTACCCACTCCCAGGTACAAGGATACCTTAGCCTGGATAAAACGTCAATTGAAAAAAGAATGGTTTGAACTTACCTTTCCACAATCCAGGTGGATGGGCTGTTGACAGAGAAATCAAAGACTTCTGAAATAGCCTCTTGATCACAGTTTTCAGCTCGTAAATCATAATCTCCGGTTGGGATATAGAAAATCCGTTGCTTCTCCGGCAAGATACTTTCCACACCGCCCAATTGATCCTCGCCCCATTCTTCATTGATGGTCGGGGCGATAAAGACAAAACAAATCTCTATCTCTGTGCGGTTTTCAATTGTGATTGGTTGTAAATTCGCCCCACCAACCACAACCGTCGTGGTTTGCTGGACATTGGATAAAGAATGCATTGGAATACCGCTGCAGTTATAGACCAGCAAGTCATAGGTGCCTTTGTTTACTTCAAATGTTTGTTTGAGACCGGCTGCAAGGGATTTGTCTTTTGCCAGTAGATCATTTCCCCAATCTTCGCGCGATTCAGGGGAGATATAGATATCACAAATATTATCTGCGGTTTGGTTATCAATGGTAATTTCGATTTTATCTTGCATGAAACCGAGTGGGTTAAAACTGCAAGCCGTTATGATGATCCCGGTGAGAAGAAGAACAAATACTACGAAAGTCTTTTTCATAATTCATCCTATATAGTATAGCAATCGAAGGGGAGCTCGATCCATTTCCTTGTGCTGTAGTAATTATTTTACCGGATGATCAGAAATTCGTTCTTGGATTTTTCGGCAAGGTTGATGCCAAAGTGTTGGAGCATTTTATCTTGATGAATGTTGTCAAAAATCATCCTATAAGGATTAACTTATACCGGAAATTTGTTCAACCCTCTTGTAATTTGTGTGGTAAGGACTATACTACGATGCTGGAAAGCACCGGAGCAGGCAAATTTTGACGCCAGTCCGGTGCTTGATCTGTAAAAAATTAATTTTTGGAAGATGAGTCGAAATGGACGAAACAATTTATCTTGAACAAGAGGTCGCTGAGGAGGATAAACCTCCGTCTATTTCCCCGCGTCCGGCGCGTCCGTGGCGGGTAGCCGTTATTGCGAATGTTAAGGGGGAAACACAATTGCCCATTGACGCACCAGCCGATGCCGGCGCGGAGTTTGACCGAAGAGAGACAATTCAAGCCATTCAGGCGGCAATTGAATCTGACGGTCATCACACAATTTTCCTTCAGGCAGATTCAAAATTACCTTTGGCTCTCCAGGATTTCTGTCCAGATATCTGTTTTAACATCGCAGAAGGTTTGGGTGGAGATGGACGAGAAGCTCAGGTTCCAGCACTGCTGGAAATGTTGAATATTCCTTACACTGCGTCTCGCGTAGTAGCGAATGCGGTTGGTCTGGACAAAACTATGACCAAACGGCTGTGGCGCGAGGCTGGTCTTCCGACCGCCCCATTCCAGGAATTTGTTCGTGGTGATGAGCCAATCAACCAAAATTTGCGGTTTCCGATGTTTGTTAAACCAGCCCGTGAAGGTACTGGAATGGGCATGGATAGCAGTTCCATCGTAAAAAACGAAACGGAATTACGCAACAAAGTCCAGTGGGTAATTAAAAACTACCGCCAACCCGCTCTGGTCGAAGCATTTTTGCCAGGTCGTGAATTTACAGTGGCTGTTTTAGGCCGCCAGGATGCTGCTCTGTACAGCCGCAAGCCGCATTTGTATAACGAATCTGGATTCCATTATTTCCCAGTTTTGGAAGTGGAAAGTTCATCCTCGGTTACCCCTGGGATTTATGGGAATGAAGCCAAAACCTTGCATGAGGGAGACGATGGCATTCCACAGTTCCTCTGCCCAGCAGATGTGACACCGGAATTATCCCAGACGTTGAATGAGCTGGCGGTTCGTGCACATGAGGTTGTAGGCAGCCTGGACGTCTCTCGGGTAGATATCCGGATGGATGCTGATGGTCAGCCTTGTTTGATTGAGATCAATACGCTGCCTGGCCTTACCCCCGGTTTTAGCGATTTGTGTGTTATTGCGAATGCCGGCGGCCTCTCATACCAGGATTTGATTCTCGAAATCCTTTATTTAGGTGCGTCTCGCTTCGGATTGTTAGCGAAACGAGGTGATGCTCAAAGTGAGGGGTATCGCATTCCTTTTGTGCCGCGGTTGGTGCCAGCGTTAAACAATACGTTGCTGCTAAAATAAGCTCACGAATACCGATCAGATGAAAACAGCCCGGTTATCTGCCGGGCTGTGTTTTTTTATTTTGTAATTCATCAAAAAACAAAAAAGAAGATGGATTGAATGAGCGGTTGACCCAATAAAAATAACTTTCCAGCCAACAATCCAAGAACCATGCCCGCCGCAACATCCGACAGATAATGCATTCCTGTAAATACGCGAGAAAGACTGACCAGGGGAGCCCAAAGGACCATCAAAATGACTAACCATAGCGGGCCAGTGCCAATTGCTAAAACTGCCAACATCATTGCGCGGGCTGCGTGCCCAGAAGGAAATGAATGTGGGTCAGTATTGCGATAAACTGCCCCCCAATCACCAGGAGGACGGCTCCGCCGCACAGTGAATTTGATTCCCATGACCAGGGTTGCAAGAGCCAGAATAGCAATAATCCAAAAGGCTGCCCATTCATGTAACCGGGCAGAGAACAACCAGATTAAGCCCAGACCGGCTAACCAGAACCAGGAATCTCCGGAATGTGCCAGGAATGCAACCCATTTCCACCAACCATTTTTCTCTTTATCCATTCGCAAACGGTTGGTAGCATGCAGGTCGAATTCCAGGATATCTTTAAATTTCATACACCCATTTCCTGTAAGACGCGTTTTTCCAGGTCATTTTTTAATATTTCGTATTGATTGGGTTTGTCAACATCCATCGCGATTTCAGCGTAAGGTGATTGGATAAGGCGAAGTTTAAGATCCAATTTGCGGCTGATCATCGATTCTGCCTCAGAAACACTTAACTGGCTTAACAGCATTAAGAACATCGTATCGTATCCAACCAGCGCGGCCTGGCGCATTGGACTCCCGCTTGATGCTGCAATTTTACCCCAGGCAGGGTGCAGCGGTGAGACGATTGAGGTTCGAAATCCGATCATACTTCCACCCACAACGCTCATGTCTTTCAGTCGGGTTGTATTTAAGTGAGCGGATGGGAATCGCCGTAATAAATCTTCCCGATTGATGATGGGATAATAAATATCGTGGTCTGTTTCCTGGACGAGGTCGATCATCCATGCCACCATTTCTGGTGTGATGGACGGAATATCGGAAGATATCAACAGCGCTTTTTCAACCTGGGGATTCATGCTGCGGATTTTTTGCACCCCAGCGAGGATATTTTCCTGGCAGGAATGTTGATTTTCCACGATCCAGAGTGGTTTGTTGCAATCTAATGCTGTGATTTCTGGTAATCCTGCGACAATAATCCGGTCAACTTGCGGGCACGCATTCAATGTGTCAAGAATCCATTGAATCATTGGTTTTCCAGCCAGTTCTAACATGGCTTTGTATCCACCATGAGTGGACGCGTATAAAGGCTCATCCGGACGCGGGACTGCGCCAGCAGTGATGAGAATATCCATTAATCTTTCTCCCTACATCAAGCAAATTGTAAACATTCCACTCTTGGACCCTGGCTTTGAGGATCGTGGGAATGCAGTTTTGTTTTTATCCGGTCCTGATCAATTCTATATCGCAATAATCGACGTAAGCCCAAAGAGGATTTGCTCTTGGCGCAAAACCGCCTAATTATAACGGCAGGGGGCAAAAATCGTAAGCCCTGATATTTGAATTACCTTACTTTTTTGACAAGTAGTTTTTTCGCCGGATCACGTATAATCAAAAAAGAGCTTGCTTGCCTGGAAGGCGTTTTCTGGATTACTGGAAATGTCGGTATGGTTCTCCTGGCATAATCCTTGCAGAGAAACATTAAAAAAGGTCATCGTGAGTAAACGTACTATTCCAACCATTTTGTTTGTTATTTTACTCTTCGGTTTACTTTTAAGTGCCTGTCAACCTGCCGGAGAAACACAGCGTTCTGTTTTTGCGTCCTCATCTGCAGATTTGTTGAAGGTGAACGCAGAAAATTGTGATTATGGTGGTAAATTCAAATCCATCGAAGCTGTGGACCCATATACGGTTAAATTTACGTTATGCTCTCCTGATTCAGCCTTCGTTTCAAAAGTGGCTTTTCCGGTATTTGTTATTCAAGATCAAGAGGTATTGGAAGCTGCTCAAGGACAACCGGATTTGCTTTCAGCGAATGTTGTTGGCACTGGACCGTACCGGTTGAAATCTTCCCAGCCAGGTACTTCTTTGGAGTTGGTGGTCAATCCGGTTTATTGGGGAGTTCCAGCCAAAAATGAAACACTTGTTTTCGATTGGCGTGATTCACCGGTTTCTCGTTTGGCGGCCGCGATTTACGCGAACACCGATGGATATGATCGTCCTGATCCAAATTCATTTTTTTCGATTCGCTCCGATCCCAGTCTGTCGATCTTTTACCGGCCTGCGCTGAATGTGGGGTATTTGGGCTTTAATAACAAAGTCCCCCCATTTAACCGAGAAGTGGTTCGAAAAGCTTTTGCGATGTTAATCGATCGGCAAAAGATAGTTGATTCCAATTACCCGGTTGGCTCTGAAATTGCCCAACAATTTTTACCGGCTTCGATGGGGCTTGGGTACACCCCAGGCTATCGTTGGTTGGATTACAACCCCAAAGAAGGTCTGGATTTGTTAGAACAGACAGAATTTGACTTCAATCAAACGATTTCTTTGGCTTACACCTTTGATAATTCAGATTATCTGCCAAACCAGGAATTAATCGCGGTTGATATTAAGGCTCAGTTGAACCGTGTTGGAATCAAGGTTGAGTTAAAGCGAGTTGAGTCTAGCCAATATTTGGAATATCTGAAATCCAATACCTCTGCCCTATTTTTATATGGTCTATCCGCTGATTATCCTGATCCTTCCAGTATTATGAATCGATTATGGATAGAGGATGCTGCAATTTTCGGGAATGATTATTCAGATATTCAATTCACTGCCCAGGATACCGGTAAATCCGCTGATTTAACGGTTCGCCAGCAGCGCTTTAACCGTATAAATGAATTAATTCGGCTTCATGTTCCTGCGGTCCCGCTTGGACATGGTAACTCAGCCCTGGTGTTCAACAAAAATGTGGAAGGGGTGATTGTCGGACCGATGAATGAGAATTTTGAGGAAATGAGTACTTCCTCAGATGTTCTTCGATTTACTCAAACCCGGCCGCCCAAGGTTTTGTGGCCTGCAAATGAGACTGACCTGGATACACTCCGCATTACACGCCTTCTTTACAGCACCTTGGCTGAGTACGATTTTGGTGGCACCGGCTTAAAACCCGGATTGGCAGAGTATTGGGAATCAAACCCATCGGTTACTGAATGGACTTTCCATTTACGCTATGGGGTACAATTTACCAACGGATCCGCATTAGATGCCAATGATGTCGTTGCGAGTTTTGCAGCAATGTGGGATGCCAGTAATCCCAATCACGCGGGGAATTATCCATATTTTCAGCGATTCTTCGGGAATTTCATCAACCAATAGACAATACACACGCTTTGTTGTTGCTGCCGTCCGCCCTCAGGTTCACGGAACAAAATCCTGGGGACGGACGTCTATTAATCAGCAGGCAAATCATACTTGCCGTTGATTTGGATTCAATCATATTCCGTGCAATAATGGATAAAATTTATCATTGATATTGTGGGGGAGTAGCTGATCAAATGCAGTTCAGATTGATCAGATTTTGCCAAAGGAGCGTTGAATGAAACGTGCACTGGGTGGCTATTATCAATCTATAACAGCCAGAAGAATCATATATCTCGCATTAATATGGATATTAATTAGCTCCGCTTGTAATTTACCTTTTGTTCGCCAGCCCCAACCGACCCAGGTGGAATTAACCCCAACGGCATACTCAGTGCCCAAACAAATGCCGGTATTATCCCCAACGATCGCCGAAACCTATCCGCTTCCTCAAAGCACCCTTGGTTTGCAGGAAGGGGTTACTTTTTATTTCGACCAAGATATGGACCGGGCCTCTGTGGAAGGTGCATTTCAGACGATCCCTTCTTTCCCTGGCCGGTTT
>JAJUJY010000124.1 GCA_029265085.1 Chloroflexota bacterium | reverse complement strand
GCTTCTGGTGACAATTCCTGGAAAGATGGCAAGAACTTCATCGAAATGCCGAAATTCGTCAACCTGATGGGACGGATGGAATACGGTAAGATGATGGCTGGTTGTGCAGCTGCATTAACCACGCAAACCGGTCAAATTGGTTATTTGGGACCACTAATCAATGATGAAACCCGCCGCCTTGCCTCATCTGCTTACTTAGGCGCGAAGTATTGCTGGACCGAATATTTGGGTAAAGATGCTGCTGATTTGAAATTCAAGGTGACCTGGATTGGCTTCTGGTTCAATATTCCTGGTGTAACCTCTGACCCGACCCAGGTTTCGGATGATTTCTATAATAGTGGTTACGATGTAGTGATTTCCGGTATTGATACCACCGAGGCTGTTGTCCAGGCAGGCAAGATGCGGGCAGCTGGAAAGAATGTGTTTGCGATCCCGTATGACTTTGAAGGCTCTTGCGAAGAAGGCAAAGAAGTTTGCTTAGGTGTTCCGTATTTCAACTGGGGTCCGGTATATGTAAAATACATTACCGCTGCACAAAATGGAACTTTTGCTTCCGCTTTTGAATGGAATGCCCCGGATTGGAAAGATATCAATAATCGTGACACCTCCGCGGTTGGGTTTGACAAGGGCGCTGCTTTATCTGCTGATGCTGGCGCAAATCTTGATAAATTCATCACCGAATTGGCTGGTGGTTTGAATTTGTGGAAAGGCCCGCTCAATCTTCAGGATGGCACTGAGTTCTTGAAGGATGGCGAGGCTGGCACGGATGTTCAGGTTTGGTACCTGCCGCAATTGCTGGAAGGCATGGAAGGCCAGAGCGTTCCGAGCAATTAAGCATTGTTTTCAATGGGGAAGGCCGTAAAAAGGCCTTCCCCAAATCGTGGATATTGATCTGGCAGTCTGCCAAGTTGATCATATGACCGTTTCCCAACCCGTGATTGGTTAGGATATTTACCTGGTAAAAGCACAGAATGGAAAAAATGTTATGAAAGTTGAATTGCGCAATATCCACAAACATTTTGGCCCCGTTCATGCAAACAATGCAATCAATCTTAATGTTCCTGATGGCGTTATTCAAGGAATTTTAGGCGAAAACGGGGCTGGTAAAAGTACACTCATGAAAATTCTTTCCGGATTCATTCAAGCAGATGAAGGTGAAATTGTCTTGAATGGGAACCCGGTTGTTATTTCAACTCCTTCAGATGCGATAAAACATGGCATCGGCATGCTTCACCAGGATCCGCTAGATTTTCCACCCATGCGGATTGTTGACAATCTGTTAATTGGTCACGAAGGTGGAATGTTCCCAAACCGCCGAGAAGTGATTCGCCAGTTCCAGGAAATTCAGCAGAAGTTTGGGTTTAACCTGGATACAGATGCGTTTGTGGATACGTTAACTGTCGGTGAGCGGCAGCAGCTCGAGATCATTCGTTTGCTGTGGTTGGGGGCAAAAGTGCTCATTCTCGATGAACCAACTACAGGGATTAGTTCTATCCAAAAAGAAAAATTATTTGAAACCCTGAAAATATTAGCCAGTCAGGGAATGACGATTTTATTTGTTTCTCATAAGCTGGAAGATGTTGAGGGACTCTGCCACCAGATTGTTGTATTAAGCAGAGGCTGCCTGGTGGGTGAGGCTAAACCCCCATTCGTTACAGATGATCTGGTAACAATGATGTTTGGTAAAGTTGTTACGCTAGATGAAAAAACGCAGCTTGAAGAAAACGGGGTTGCGTTCCAATTAAAAAATATTTCTATTGAAGATTTTCGACTTCAAATTCGGAATGTGAATTTGGATTTGTTAAAAGGTGAGGTGATTGGGCTGGCGGGGATGGAAGGTTCTGGACAGCGCCAGTTTTTACGAACTTGCGGTGGATTGATGCGCCCGGTAGCTGGTGAAATTAATCTGGGGAGTAAGCGATTATCGGGAAAACCTTACCACGAATTTCTGTCCTCTGGAATATCCTATGTGCCTGCAGCCCGCCTGGAAGAAGGATTAATTCCAGGATTGTCACTTACTGAACACTTTGCACTGGCTGAAGAGCAAGCAGGTTTCTTTATCAACCGTGATAAGACCCTGGATCTAACCCACCAGCGGATCAAGGACTTCAATATTAAAGGTATGCCAACCAGTAAAATTGAGTCGTTATCAGGAGGAAACCAACAGCGTGCTTTGTTAGCTTTATTGCGCACACCCGTAAACCTCTTGCTGCTAGAGCATCCCACTCGCGGGCTGGATATTGAATCGGCGATATGGATCTGGGGAAAATTAAAAGATCGCTGCCGTCAGGGTACAGGGATCATATTTATTTCATCTGATTTAGAGGAAATTCTCCATTATAGTGATCGGATTTTAGTCTTTTTCAATGGAAAAGTGTCCGAGCCATTGGATGCTGCAAGTACGTCCGTGGATCAGTTAGGTCAATTAATCGGCGGAAAAGGTTTTTAATAGGTTAACGGGAGTACACATGATTAATAAAAACTCTCGCTGGGTAAATATTGGGTTTCAAATCGCTGCAGTTGTGTTAGCTTTGCTCTTTACCACACTGGTAATGATTGTAGCCCAGGCGGAACCATTCCAGGCGTACTTGAACATTTTAGTTGGCTCTTTTGGTTCAGTTGGTAAATTTTCAGATGTTTTGGTGGCTTGGGTGCCATTGTTATTGGTTACCTCGGGGCTGCTCATTACATTTTCGGCCGGATTGTGGAACATTGGTATTGAAGGCCAAATCACACTTGGAGCGATATTTACGACCTGGATGCTGCGAGCCTTACAAGATTCCGGGATGTCGCCATTTCTGATCATTTTCTTGGGTTTTCTGGCTGGTGCCTTTGGCGGGCTTATCTGGGCCTCCCTGGTGGGTTTGCTCAAGATTTATGGCGGCGTTAATGAAATCTTTGGCGGTTTGGGAATGAATTTTGTCTCAACCGCGCTAACGATCTGGCTAATTTTTGGTCCCTGGAAACGCCCAGGGGTGGGATCCATGTCCGGAACTGAGCCATTTAATGAGGCGCTTTGGCTGCCTATGCTGCCAGGGTTCCGGTTGAGCCTCTGGTCATTGGGATTGGCCATCTTAGGAATCATTGTCATATTCTTTATCTTGCAGGGCACTTATTTTGGCCTGCGGCTGAAGGCGGTTGGCAAAAATGGCAGAGCAGCTTTCTTAATGGGCATACCAACCGCGCGATATATGATGATGTCATTCTTTATCTGCGGTGCATTTGCCGGGTTGGCAGGGGCTGTGCAAGTGTTGGGAGTTTATCACCGCTTAATTCCATCCATTTCTTCCGGTTATGGTTTCTTGGGGTTAATGGTTGCTATGTTGGTAAATTTCCAGGCATTATGGGTTGCCCCGGTGACCTTGTTCTTTGCCGCGCTTAATATTGGAAGTATACAGCTGCCTATTGTGATGAAACTTGATTCAGCTCTTGCGGGCGTGCTGCAAGGAGCTCTGGTTCTTTTTGTTCTGATGATGGACGGTGTTCGCCGTCTGTTGACGAAGAAAATGTAAGGAGGGCCGCATGAACGAAACTACATTAATTGGTTTGGCGGGTGTCCTTGCTGCAGCAGCGCCTGTTATTTTTGCTGTGATTGGTGAGACCATATCGGAGCGTGCAGGCGTGATTAATCTTTCCGTGAACGGCACGATCCTGCTGTCTGCAATGGCTGGATTTGCTGTTTCTGTTACAACTGGTAGTTTGATCCTGGGTTTCTTGGTAGGTGCTTTGGTCGGTGCGCTGGTTGCATTGATTGTGGCTTTTTCGAGTATTACCTTAAAACAATCCCAAGTAGCGGTTGGTTTTGTTTTGACCTTGATGACTCGTGACCTTGCTTACTTCTTAGGGAATCCGTTCATGGGTTTGCAGGGGCCAAGAGTTCCTCATATGCCGATTCCAGGATTAGAAAATATCCCGGTTCTTGGTATTTTATTTTTCCGACAGGACATCCTGGTATATGCCAGTTTTATATTAATTTTCCTGGCTTACATTTATGTATTCAAAACTCGACAGGGATTAATGCTGCAAGGAATTGGTGAACGGCCATCTGCGGCGTATGTGCGTGGGGCAAATGTTAACCGTCTCCGGTATATCTATACCGTGATTGGCGGCGCGCTGGTCGGTTTGGCTGGACCAATGTATTCATTAAGTGTAAAGGCTGGCTGGAAGGGAACAATTTCTGGGCTGGATGGAATTGGATGGATTGCGTTGGCAATTACGATTTTTGGTGGTTGGAGTCCCCTTCGGGCGGCTCTGGGTGCCTATTTATTTGCTCTCTTGCAATGGCTTGGCCTTGTTTTGCAGTCCAGTTTACCTGGAATTCCTTCCCAGGTTTTGCAGGTTGCACCCTTCCCATTAATGATCTTGACTCTACTACTGGTCAATATTGGGAATGCAGAATGGGTCGACCGAACCCTGGCAGGTTTACCAGAAACAAGCCGACGGTTTTTGTCGCGCCTTCTTCGCTCAATGCGAACCTCGCCTCCGGCGTCATTGGGTGTTCCTTTTGAGAATGAATAGGTGAAGCATGGGAGAATTTATTGGTTATCGCTGTTCTTTGTGTAAAACGGAATACCTTCCTGGCCAAATCACATATACCTGTCCAAAAGATGGCGGTAATCTCGACGTGATCCTGGATTATGTTGGGATTAAACAAAAATACCAAATCACAGATATTATTTCCCGGTCTGATGCCTCTCTGTGGCGTTATCTACCCTTGCTGCCAGTAAAAGATCCGGGTGGCGAAGGGACTCCTTTACGAATTGCTGGGTATACACCAACATATTATCCTTCCCGATTAGCTGAACAAATGGGCTTGAAAAATTTATGGATAAAGGATGAAGGACGTAACCCAACAGCATCATTTAAAGATCGTGCCAGTTCAGTTGTTGTTGCCCGAACACGAGAAATTGGTGCAGAAGTCGTTGTCACGGCATCAACCGGGAATGCAGGTGCTGCATTGGCTGGTATGGCCGCGGCGGTAGGGCAAAAAGCGGTTATTTTTGCTCCAAAGACTGCTCCCCAGGCAAAGGTGGCTCAATTATTGGTGTATGGAGCTCAGGTCATTCTTGTGGATGGGAACTACGATCAGGCGTTTGATCTCACAATCCAGGCCTCGAATGAGTTTGGTTGGTACTGCCGTAACACTGGATATAATCCATTTACAGCGGAAGGGAAAAAGACAGCCGCTTATGAAATTTGGGAAAATGTGTTACTTAATTTGCGCCGGATTTATAAGCCGCTCTCTATTTTTGTATCAGTAGGTGATGGAAATATCATCTCTGGAATCCATAAAGGGCTGAAGGATTTACAGGAGTTGGGTTGGCTGGAACAAATGCCGCGCTTATTTGGAGTACAATCAGATGGTTCTGCGGCAGTGGCAAATGCCTTTTTCAACAAGACTGAAACCATTACGCCAGTTGCAGCAAATACGATTGCAGACAGCATCTCAGTCGATTTGCCAAGAGACGGTGTTCGTGCTGTTCGCGCAGCCGTTGAAACCAATGGCGCTTATATTACGGTGCCGGATGCGGATATATTGAAAAGCATTGCTGAATTAGGACCATATGGTATCTTTGCCGAACCAGCAGGAGCAACTGCATTTGCTGGTTTGAAAAAAGCTCTCGTGGAAGGTATCATTGAGCCGGAAGATCCAGTCCTTGTGGTTCTGACAGGAAATGGCCTGAAAGATATTCGCGCAGCAATGGAGGCTGTTAAAGAAGCTCCCATCATTGAGCCAAACATGAATGCGTTAAAAAAACATCTGGGTCGATAAATATCAGATCTTTCAAAAAGGGAATCTATGAAACCAGTATTTAGCATCATTGCTCCAATTTACAATGAGGAGTCTTGTCTTGAAGAATTGTATCGCCGGGTGAGTGAAGTATTAGATCGAACTGAACAACCCTGGGAGCTCATCTTAATTAATGATGGTTCTAAAGACCGGTCAAATGAAATTATTCATGAATTAGCGGCCAAAGATGATCGCGTTCGACCGATTATTTTTGCCCGAAATTTTGGCCACCAAATTGCGGTAACGGCTGGCTTAGACTACAGCAGGGGAGATGCCGTTATCATAATTGATGCGGATTTACAGGATCCTCCTGAAGTGATTTTGGAATTGATCGAAAAATGGCGGCAAGGCTATGAAGTAGTTTATGCTGTCCGGGCAGAACGAGAAGGAGAAACCTGGTTTAAAACATTTACTGCTTCCTTGTTCTACCGGCTTATTTATAAAATTACCGATGTCGAAATTCCGATGGATACCGGTGATTTCCGGTTGATGGATCGGAAGGTTGTGAATGTGATGAATTCCATGCGCGAACATCACCGGTTTTTGCGTGGAATGTCGGCATGGGTTGGTTTTAAGCAAATTGGCGTTAAATATAAACGGGCAGCACGCTACGCCGGAGAGACCAAATACCCATTAAAGAAAATGCTGCGGCTTGCATTGACAGCGATAACCGGTTTCTCCTATTTCCCGCTGCAGCTTGCGACCTATGTCGGGTTTGTATCTGCGGGTGTAGCGATTCTGGCAATTCCGATTGTGGTGATCATGCGTTTGATCCAATCGCAGGCGTTTTTTGGGCAGGCAACCACTTTGATTGCCGTATTATTCTTGGGGGGCGTCCAATTGATCTCTTTAGGTATTTTGGGAGAATATATTGGCCGTATTTATGATGAGGCGAAGGGACGGCCGCTGTACATTGTCAGCGAAGCTCCCATGAAACAGGCGGACGAAGACTAAAATTCATAGGAGAGTATCAGGAATGGCAAAAATCGATTTAACTGTAATGGAAGATCGTCGTGAACGCGCATTAAAACGTGTCCGCGAACGAAATATTATTATTCCAACGTATGCGCAGATGAAAAACCCGGATTTAATTCCGGCAAAAGTAAAGGAAGATCTCAAGGGTATTGGTCTATGGGATGTTCATCCTCGCAACCTGTTTCGGATTAGCTGGAAAAATGAACCCGTTCAAAAAGGCGGGGGGTTTGGTAGTGCAAACTATATAGAATTGCCGAGCAGCCTGACGGGTGTCAAAGCGCGCCTTATTGGTTTATCCGGAAAATGGTTCCCAACCGGGGCACATAAAGTCGGCGCAGCCTTTAGCTGCCTTGTCCCGCGCCTGGTGACCGGTCAATTTGATCCAACAACCCAAAAAGCCGTTTGGCCTTCCACAGGGAATTACTGCCGCGGCGGAGCTTATGATTCAGCCTTATTGGCCTGTGAATCCATAGCTATCTTGCCCCAAGGGATGAGCAAAGAACGCTTTGATTGGCTCTCGAAAATCGCCGGAGAAGTGATTGCGACTCCTGGTTCGGAATCGAATGTAAAAGAAATTTTTGATAAATGCTGGGAATTGCGTCAATCTGGTGAAGATTTGATGATCTTTAATCAGTTCGAGGAGTTTGGTAATTACTTGTGGCATTATGAAGTGACAGGCCATGCGATGGAAGAGGTGTTAAAACGCGAGTTAGGACCCAAGGGGAACTATCGCGGTGTTGCACTCACGACCGGCAGCGCTGGAACAATTGCCAGTGGTGATTATTTGAAACAGATCTTCCCCTCCAGCAAGATTGTCGCCAGTGAAGCGCTTCAATGCCCGACTTTGTTGGAGAATGGTTTTGGCGCACACCGGATTGAAGGTATTGGCGATAAACACGTACCCTGGATTCACAATGTCAAGAATACCGATATGGTAGTCGCGATTGATGATAATGCTGTGGTGAATATTTCCCGATTGTTCAATGAACCGGCTGGGCGTGAATATTTAGTACGAAAAGGTGTCCCTGCTGAACTGGTATCAAAATTAGACCTGTTCGGTTTTTCTGGGATTGCCAATATGCTTAGCGCTATAAAAGCTGCCAAGTATTATGAGATGGGCGAAGATGATGTCATGCTGTTTGTGATGACCGATTCGATGGAGTTATATTCCAGCCGCCTCCATGAATACAGGGAAGAGTATGGTGAATTCACTGCCTTTGATGCTGCCGAGGCTTATGCCCGCGATTTGATGGGTGAAACTACGGATCACCTGGTAGAATTAACCTATGCAGAACGCCGCCGTGTGCACAACCTTAAATATTACACCTGGGTTGAACAGCAGGGGCGAACGTATGAGGAAATCCAGGCGCAGTGGTATGATCCCAATTACTGGACAGATGTTCAGAGTCAGGCAGAAGAAATCGATGCTTTGATCACTGAATTTAATGAACGGTCTGGATTATTAAAGAATCTATAAAAAACAACGAGATTTCAAAAAGCCCCGCTCAGCAGGAGCGGGGCTTTTTGTGGTTTGTCTGGCATTGAATTTTTTTGAACTGCCGTATAATCATATTTGAATTCTTTCTACCTATAAGGAGAATCGCAAGTGACAGGTTATCCAGTAGATGCTGCACTGATTTTGGTCGCTGTGGTTCCATCTGCACGGGATTTGGAAATTGCACGCTTGTTAGGATGGTACAGGATACCACTGCGGTTTGCTCCGAAAATTATAGATGTGGATTATCTGGCGTTTTATCAAACAAGTGCGTTTGGTGAGGCGGATCGCTGGCAAATTTCAAAAATTGCACCCGTTTATGGGCATGAATTGACGGTTCGCAAGGAAATCATCCGTGATGAGCCGGAACACCCTCGGGCAAATGAGGAATATTACAAGCTTCAATTAGGTCCTGTTGAGGTTTTGCCACGGCCTATATTGGCAAAAAAATGGCGCAGAATCACCTTTCTATATACAACCGGAGAATTACTCCGCAGCGCAGAAACATTGCAAGATCTGGTAGTCCGGTCTGAGGACCGGGAAGTGTTATGGAAATCATTGCGGGAGCGTGCCCAACGTGCATCTCAGTATCAAACCCAAACCTTCCCAGAATCATTTCAGGATGTAGACCCAATACTTTTCGCAATGCTGGGAGGGTTCGATTTAAAAATTCGTGAAGAATCACAAGAATAACAAAATTCGAAGAAAAAAGTCACAAACTGGTAGAATAAGGGACACATCAAGACTACCCTCGGTAATATTTCAGGAGGATATAAGATGACCATCGTAATCAAAAACGGAACGATCATTACCGCGGCAGAAACATATCAAGCGGATATTTTTATTGAAGGTGAAATAATTACCCAAATTGGGAAGGATATTCAATATCCGGAGGGCGCCGAAGTGATTGACGCACAGGGTAAATTAATTTTGCCGGGTGGGGTTGATGTCCATACGCATTTTGATTTACCTATGTTTGGGACCGTTTCTTCGGATGATCATTATACGGGGCATAAGGCGGCAGCATTTGGTGGAACAACAACCGTAATTGACTTTGTTCCACAAGATCAAAAAACACTTTCCGAGAGTATTCTTCGCTGGCATGAAAAGGCCGATCCTAAGGCCGCAATCGATTTTGGATTCCATATGAATATTACCCATTTGGATGAACAAATCGAAAAAGAAATTCCAACATTAATTACGCAAGGAATTACCAGCTTAAAAGTATTTACAGCCTATAACAATCGGTTAAGATTGGCGGATGGAGAAATCTTCAAGGTGATGCGCATAGCCAAAAAAAACGGCATGATTACAATGGTACATGCAGAAAATGGCGATGTGATTGAGGTATTGATCGCAGAAGCATTAGCAGATGGAAAGAAAAGCCCGGTGTGGCATGCTCGCACAAGACCCGCTTGGGGAGCTGTGGAAGCAACTCTTCGGGCGGCTGCAATTGCAGCCCATGCTGAGTCTCCTGTGTATATTGTGCACATGAACGCGGGAGGGGAGGTTGATCAATTGGCCTATGCCCGAGAAAAAGGGCTGCCGGTTATGGGTGAAACTTGCCCGCAGTATTTATTCTTTAACGAAAAACATTTGGAACGACCGGATGGCGCAAAATGGATATGCTCGCCACCTATGCGCTCGGAGGAAGATAATCAGCGATTGTGGGAAGGTTTGATCGATGGTACATTGCAGGTGTTGGCTACCGATCATTGCCCTTTCTTTTTTGATGGCACAAAACCAATTCTGTATGAAGGCCAGCAAATTGCCATCCCGGGTAAAGAATTAGGCAAAGAAGATTTTACAAAAATTCCCAATGGTTTACCGGCTGTTGGCGACCGTTTGGTTGTTTTTTGGACAACCGCTGTACAAACCGGCAAAATAACACCCAACCAGTTCGTTGCACTTACCAGCACAAATCCGGCAAAAATATTTGGGTTATACCCTCAAAAGGGTTCTGTTGTGCCCGGCGGAGATGCTGATATTGTCATTTGGGATCCAAATCAAAAGGTCACCTACGGGGTGGCGAAATCTCACCAACGCACCGATTACAATCTTTTTGAAGGATGGGAATTAACCGGTTATCCAACGCAAGTGTTTTTACGAGGAAAATTAATTGTGGATGGAGACCGGTGGCTTGGTAGTGCTGGGGAGGGGAAATTCTTATTCCGAAAGCCATATGCTCCCGTTCTCTAATTACTAGAAGGAATATCCTTAATGCTGGTATTTCTCCCGATTTTATTATTGTTGCTTACTGCGCTTGGCGGATGGCTTCTATTTGTATTTCGAAGTAAAGTTGGTTATACATGGTTTGCTGCTGCTGTTGGAGCGATTATTTGTTGGGGAGTGGTCTTGGCCTACCGCTGGATCCCATTGTCACCATTTGCAATTGAAGATTGGCGACCTTTTCGATTAGGGAGTGGAAATGAGTTACTGTTCTCATGGGACCAGGCTGCCTGGCCTTATGCCATAAGTATTGTCAGTGTTTTGGTTGCAGTAATCTTAACAGCCTCAGTTCGGCTGGTTCAAAACAGTAACCCGGTTTCCTGGTCGGCTAATTTGGCCATAACTGGCTTGAGTTTATTAACCATTTTGGCGGCCAATCCGCTCACGGTTGCAGTAACCTGGACAGCAGTTGATGTTTTGGAATTGGTTATCGTTTTGGGAGTGGTGAAGAACTGGTCTCTTAGCCGCCAGATGATTTATTTGTTTTTGGCAAGAGGCGGCGGGACGATTCTGCTTTTGATTTCGGTTATATATTCCCGTTATTTGGGTCTGCCATTGGAGTTCGAGGCGATATCCTCACAAATTGGTTGGCTGGTGATTGTTGGAATTGGTCTACGTTTGGGTGTGATGCCGATCAATGTGCCCATTGCCAAGGAATTTCCTCTGCGCAGGGGAATCGGGACGATCTTAAGATTGATCGGACCAGTTTCAAGCTTACCGGTTCTAGCGCGTTTGCCGGCTGAAGTTTTGACTGAGGCACAAATTCCACTGATCTTGGGATTGACGGCTCTGGCTACATTGTTTGGTTCGGCGATGTGGGCTCATTCCAAAGACGAAATTGCAGGCCGTTCGTATTGGATTATTGCTCTGGCCGGGATGGCCATTGGAACCGCTATTCAGGGGTATTCCGCCGAATCAATTTCGTTTGGAGTGGCATTAATATTAATTGGCGGATTTTTATTCTTGTTTTCTGACAGGCGCAAAGAAATTATCTTTTTCCCGATTTTGTGTGTGCTTGGATTAAGCGGGCTTCCTTTTACGCTTACGGCCACTGGTTGGCAGGGATTAATCCACACTCCTCTTAATATCTGGCAGATCATTTTTCTTATCTCTGGGGTATATCTTTTCGGTGGATACCTTCGACATGCCTTTTCTGAAAGAGAATCCCTAAAAGACAAAGAGCGATGGATTCAATCTACCTACATATTGGGATTTATTTTTATCCAATTAACTTTGTGGATAATTCCCATAACCAATAACCCGTTATCATCCGTTCAATCTTGGTGGATTGGATTGATTGCCGGATTTTTCGGCAGCCTGGCTTATTTGATTCAGATAAAAATGATTCACCTTCCTACAACCACAACCATATCACTCGATTGGTTGCAATTGCTGCTAAGACAGCTCGGTGGATTTTTAGCCAAGATCTTTAGTTTAAACTGGTTTTATCAAATCTTGGTTTTCTTTTATCGCCTGGTTCAACAAATAATTTTTGCCTTTACGGCGATTTTTGAGGGGGATGGCGGTATTTTGTGGACTATGGTTCTCCTGGCGTTGTTGTTATCGATATTAGCAGCAGGAGGAATTTGATGAACGATGAAATAATTAACCTGATTCCGTTGATTATGGTTATGATCACATCCACCCTGCTCCTGATTAGTGAACGATGGCGGTGGAGTATTATTGCTCTGGCTGTCCAATATTTGGCTGTTTTTTGGCTGGTAAGCAGCGTTTGGCCTTTAGGGCTTTCGGCGGTTAAACTGGTTGCTGGTTGGATGGCTGGCGCGGTATTGGGCGCTTCTCAGGCAGTAACCGAAGGCGTTCAAGATGAGTTCCGGACTTTTAGTGGAAGGGTCTTCCGAATTTTTACGGCTTTGTTTGTATTCATATTGGCTTTTTCAATTGCTCCAGAGGCAAGCGGGTGGTTACCAGCCGGACAGGCGCAATTAACCAATGGAGTAATACTAATTGGTATGGGTATTCTTCAAATGGGTATGACCGATCGCCCTTTGCGGATTATTTTGGGATTATTGACTACCCTTTCAGGGTTTGAGATCATCTATGCCAGCGTAGCGAATTCTGTGTTGGTAACTGGTTTATTGGCGGTCATTACCTTGGGGTTAGCTTTGGCAGGATCATATTTACTAATCGCACCTACCTCGGAGGAACAAATATGACCGCTGCCTATCTATGGATCATTTCCCCTGTTTTCATAGCAGTTTTGTTGTGGTTCATTCAAAAAAAGCAAACTGTTTCATTATGGATCGGCATCTCAACCTGCACCATTTTAGCGGGTTTGGCAAGCTTGGTCCCGGTTGATCAGGTCATCAATCTTGGACCTATAAACATCGAGATAGCTTCTACCTGGACGATCTTAGGCCGGAAATTTGTTTTAACAAATGGCGATCGATCTATTATGTTAATGGTTTATGGATTTACTGCCATCTATTTTCTGGTTGGAAGCCAGATTCGGCCGCATCGATATTTTATTCCGATTGGTTTAGCTATGGTTGCTGCCCTGGTTGCAGCGTTGGCGGTAGAACCATTTTTATATGCTGCGCTTCTTGTGGAGACCGC
>JAJUJY010000293.1 GCA_029265085.1 Chloroflexota bacterium | reverse complement strand
GATGATCCCAAGGGGTTTGCATGTGTTTCGTCTCCTTTTTCAAACCGGGTTTGATTTGTGTTTCCGGACTCTCCATTCAAGGGAATCCTCTGGCGATTTCGGCGCGCATTACCGATAATTCCTCACACGCAGGGATGAAAGCTCTTACCAATAAAAAGAGTTTGTGTGCCGTAAAATAGTCCAGGTGTGCGGCTGAGAGCCTGCACACCTGGACTGTGGGGCCTATTTGGGGAAGCGGCTAATAATTACCGCCGGAGTCGGAAGAGTGATCCGGTCTCCGGTATGTAATTCAGCGGGTACTTTTCCAGTTGATTTCGGTGCTCCTTGATAAATAAATACTGGGGTTCCTTCTTCCGCAGATTTTAATTCAAGGTGAGCCTGGCCGGTTAAGTATCCTTCGGAGTCAATAGCGCAGCTGGTAACGACACCAATGGTTCGGCCTTTGCGATCAATCACTGGGTCACCATTATGAGCCATTCGCACACCTTTTTCGGTAAAGCGGAAGCGCACTACAACGGTTTGCCGTTTGCTTTCTCGGGCAAGGTAAGCTTCACGACCAATGAACCAGGGTTTATATACCTTTACATACGAGCCAAATCCGGCTTCGGCAACACCCAAGTTAAGTTCACCGCCCATTTCATGCCCGTATAAAGGTAAACCGGCTTCTGTCCGCAATGAATCACGCGCACCTAAACCACAGGGTTTCATTCCCATAGGCTCTCCGGCGTTGGTTAAGGCATTCCAGAAATCTACTGCCTGGTCCGGATGGACGAAGAGTTCAAAGGCCATTTTTTCACCGGTATAGCCGGTACGAGATACTACCAAATTGAACCCGCCAACTACGGCGTCACATAATTGAGTGCGTTTTAACCCCATGATTCGTTTACGGGTAGCCGCGTCACAACCCAGCGCAAGTAAGATATCACGCGATTTTGGTCCCTGGAGGGCGATATCGACCAGCATATCTGCGCCTTCTTTGCGGTCACGCAAATTACGGAAGATTACATTTTGTCCAAAAGCACGGACCCAGGGATGGGCGCGATCTACCATAACTTTGCCTTCACGAACGGCATTTAACCAAGCCCAATCTTTGTCGTCGTTTGAGGCATTAACAACAACAAGGTATTTTTCAAGGCCGCGCCGGTATACTAACGTATCATCAATTACATTTGAATCCGGATCAAGGAAATGCGTGTAGCATGATTCCCCAATTTCCAGACCGCTAATATCATTGCCGCAAACACAATCTAAAAAGGCTGCAGCGTCCGGTCCTTCTGCCTGGTAAACGCCCATGTGCGAGACGTCAAATAAGCCGGCAGCCTGACGGGTGGCAAGGTGCTCCTCTACAACGGAGGAATACCAGACTGGCATCTCCCAACCAGCAAATGGGATGATTTTTGCTCCAAGCTGCTTGTGAGTTTCATACAGCGGTGTCCGGCGAAGTTCAGCTTCTTTTTCGATCCAGGTAAATTCAGGTAAGGATACCCCATCACCGCTGGCGATACCGATGTAATACGGCTTGAAATTTGATACAGAGTCGCCAGAGGCTTGCTGGATTGCTGTCTCGGTAGATTCAACAATGTATGCGGGACCTGGCATGCGGCGTAATGGGTCTTTATCAAAAGCGATATAGCCGTCAGAAAGATCACGCAGCCAGGTAATTGCCAGACCTGCTTGCTCAACGGGCAAGCTGAAACGGAATTTTTCCGGTTCAATGCAGGTGATTACACCCTCTACGGTACCTTCTGTGGTGAGCAGCATGGTTTTTTGTGATTCGCCGGGCTTTAGTAATTCGACTGCGCTGCTAAACGCATAGTTAACAAAGGTGCGAATGTTTTCGCCGGTTAGATAATAAGCAGCCCATTTGCCATGGATTGCAGGCTGATCATCCAGGTAATAAAAGTGTGGATAACCGTGTTTGGTTGGCTTGAAATCAATTCCGGATTTTTCTGCCAGTTCGCGAACACGGATTTTGGCATTTTCCAATACGCCAAAATCAACCTTTGCGCGAAGGGCTAACCCTTTGCGAGTCTCAACGCTGTATGGAGTGGTAGCGAAGAGCACATCCGCTATGATGTCTGCAACTTTAACCATATCCTGTTCGTTTAATCCGCGCTGGGTCATCCAGGGGGTACCATAGCGAATACCTGATGCATTAAGTGCTGTTTTATCGCCAGGAATGGTGTTCCGGTTTAATACGATACCAGCGATATCCAGAATGCGAGCAGCCATGTCGCCGGACAGTGTTGTGCCGTCTGGTCCAACAATGGTTTTGCAGTCCACATTTCCAAGGTGGGTATTGGTTCCACCAAAGGATACACGCAAACCACGTTCGATTAATCGATCCGTTAATACTTTGCAGTTTTTGATGATTTGGGACTGTAAATTTTTAAATTCTTCGGTTTTTGCGATTTTCAACGTGGTGGCTAAACCTGCAATTGCATGAATATGTGGTCCACCTTGTTCTCCTGGGAAAACAGCTCGATCAATCTTTTTGGCGAGCGCGCTGTCTGTGGTGATGATCACTGCGCCGCGCGGACCGGTAAGTGTTTTGTGCGTAGTAAAGGTGATGACCTGAGCATATCCTACAGGGGAAGGAATAGCTCTTGCAGCTACTAAACCTGAGATGTGGGAAATATCCGCTAAAACAATTGCCCCAACCTGATCTGCAATGGCGCGGAATTTCGCCCAATCCGGTACCCACGGATACGAGGAGTAACCAGCAATGATAATCTTGGGCTTGTGTTCCAATGCAAGTGCTTCTACGGTGGCGTAATCTATTTGTTGGGTGGCGGGATCGACATTATAGTGAATGACGTTATAGAGTTTGCCGGAGCGATTGACAGAAGACCCATGAGTCAAATGTCCGCCGTGCAGTAAATTCATTCCCAGGATGGTGTCACCGGGATTAATCAGCGCATGATATACCGCGTTATTTGCGGGGGCACCCGAAAGTGCTTGTACATTCACAAATAATTGGTTGGCAGAATATTTTTCTGTTGCAAATATTTCTGCGCAGCGGCGGCGGGCGAGTGATTCG
>JAJUJY010000129.1 GCA_029265085.1 Chloroflexota bacterium | reverse complement strand
GGACTGGTATTTAATAGACCTTGTAACCATTTGCCGATGGCTGCTGGTCCCACGAAGAAAAGTAGAACACCAATTAGCAAAGATACACCAAGAGTGATGTACAGCGTTGGACCTTCGATTTTTTCTTCCTCGCCAGTCTGTGTGTTGGCTGAGATGGTAAGAAACCGTGTACCTAAACCAAGAGAGTCCCACAAGATCACAAGACCACGGAGCAGAGGAATTTTGGTCAGGCCACTTTTATAGATTCCTTTTAATGGTTCATTAACAATCACGATTTGCCCATCGGGTGCTCGCATTGCTGCAGCCACGCTGTTTGAGCCGCGCATTAATACCCCTTCGATTAACGCCTGGCCGCCGTATGTGGGCAATTTTAATTCTTCTGTGCTCATAAGTTACTTTAACTTTCAGCGTATTCGTAAAGGAAGTGAATTAACGAGTCGATTCCTCGATACCAGGTCGGGAGGTGTAATTTTTCGTTGGGCGAGTGTACGTTATCTTCGGGTAGGCTAAAACCGGTTAGTACTGATTCTACGCCTAAGATTTTTTGCATCTCACCAACAATCGGTACACTTCCCCCTTCTCGTTTGTAAACTGGTTCAACGCCCCAAACTTTCTCCATCGATTTATGCATAGCAATTGTAGCGGGATGATAACGATCAGAAATCGATGCAAAACCACCAGCGTGTGGAATCAATTCCCACCGAACGGTATTTGGAGCATTTTGAGATAAGTAATCAGACAATTGTTGTTGGACTTCATTAGGATCTTGATCTGGAACAAGCCGCATCGAAATTTTTGCCATAGCCCAAGCTGGTATGACAGTTTTTGAGCCGGTTCCGGTAAAACCAGAGTAAATCCCATTGACCTCTAATGTAGGACGACCTCCCGTCCTTTCCGCTGCTGTATAGCCTGTTTCACCCCACAAGGCAGGAGCACCTGTTTGTTTCAGGTAAAAATCATCTCCAATGGGCAGTCGAGCGAGCGCTTTTCTCTCATCATCATCTAAAGGCCGAACTTTATCATAATAGCCAGGAAGTGTTACTCGGCCTTCTTTGTCGTGCATGCCAGCGATCAAATCACAAATTACCTGGGCGGGGTTATGCACGACCCCACCGAACAAGCCAGAATGCAAATCATGGTCAGGCCCATATAGACGGATTTCATAATATGCCAATCCACGGAGGCCATAAGTGATCGTGGGGAGCGAGCTATTAATCATTCCGGCATCAGGATTTAAAGCGACATCACATTTAAGTAATTCTGTGTGCTCTTTAAGCCATGCAGGAAGGTTTGGCGACCCAATTTCTTCTTCACCTTCAAATATAAATTTCACATTGAGGGGTAAACCAGTCGTTTTTAGGACTGATTCAACAGCCTTGATGCTGGCAACAATCTGACCTTTCATATCGGATGCACCGCGGCCAAAAAGATTTTTCCCCCGCTGATCCGGTGAAAATGGGTCGGTGTTCCATAAATCTAATGGAGCAGGTGGTTGAACATCGTAATGACCATAGATCAAGACGGTCGGCTTATCTGGACCTGCGTCTAATTTTTCAGCATAAACTACAGGATGACCTCCTGTGGGAAGTATTTGAACATTTGCGCAATTAATGCCATTTAATGCGTCTGCAAGCCATTCTGCGGTGAGCACCATATCTTGTTTATGTTCTGTGTCGGTTGATACAGATGGTATTCGAACGAGGGACTTTAAACTTTCCAGGAAATGCTCATGGTTTATATGAGCATAGTTGATTGCCTGGTCACGATTAATCATTGATATCCACTCCTTTTCCATGAATGAGTTGATTATATTTCAAATTGATTTCGAGAGGTAGATTCGTTTACCTACAAGTATAATTTAATTGTCATACAATTATAAAAATTCAGCGAGAATTGATTAACAAACTATTTAGAATGTGCTAAAATATTTTTATACAAGGTTCGGTGGTCAGCCCAAGGAATCCTTGAGCTGGCGTCGGGAAAGAAACCCGTCGAAAAGTGCCGCCAAATCCTCAGCCACCGATCCTATGTTATCCTATCATCTTTCACTTTTAACCAAAAATTGCTTGATAGTTTACTCTCTTATGCAGTGAGTATTTTAGTTCGCCGAAAGGGATTCCTTTCGGTGTTGTTGTCTTAAATAATATCCGGAGGCAACGGTATGCTTATAAAGAATGCTAAATTGGTCACCTGGGAATCTCCCAATCGCATCCTGGAGAATTATGCGATTTATATCAAAGATGGAAAGATAGATGATCTCGGACCTTCCAATGCGTTGACAGAACGATATATTGGCGAAGAAACCCTGGACGCAAAAGGGCAATATGTTTTACCGGGAAATATTTGTGCGCATACGCATTTTTATGGAGCTTTCGCTCGCGGATTAGCAATCCCTGGGGCAGCTCCGGCAGATTTTCCTGAAATCTTGAGTAAATTATGGTGGTCTCTTGATAAAGCTCTTTCGTTAGAGGATGTGAAATACTCTGCATTGGTTTGTTTGGTAAATGCTGTTCGACATGGTACTACCAGTTTAATTGATCACCATGCCTCACCCAATGCGATAGATGGATCTTTAGATGTTATTGCACAGGCTGTTGAAGAAAGCGGTTTACGGGTTTCTTTGTGTTACGAAGTTACAGACCGAGATGGAGACGAAAAAGCCCAGGCAGGAATTCGAGAAAATGTTCGCTTTATCAATGGAATTAAGCGAAGCAAGCAATTAAACGGCAGATTGGCCGCAACATTTGGTTTGCATGCTGGCTTAACCCTTTCTGAAAAGACATTGGCCGCCTGCCGTGCTGCTGTGCCGGAAGACGTGGGCTTTCACATTCATGTAGCCGAGCATCCAGTCGATGAATATGATAGCCTGCATAAATATGGTGAAAGAGTTGTGGATCGTTTGTACCGGCATGGTATTTTAGGACCTAAATCTATCGTGGTACATGCGGTTCATGTCGATACCCATGAAATTAACTTATTGGCTGAAACGAATACCTGGGTAACTCACCAGCCACGTTCCAATATGAACAATGCGGTTGGAATGTCTATTCCAGAATCAATGATGCGCGCTGGGGTGAGGGTCTGCCTGGGTAATGATGGCTTCTCAAATGCGATGTGGGAAGAATGGAAAGCTGCTTACCTCGCTCATAAGTTATGGAATTTGGATCCACGAAAAATGTCTGGTACGGATGTTGTCAAGATGGCAATCTACAACAATGCCGCATTAGTCTCTGAGCATTTTGAGGCAGGTCCAATTGGTGTAATTAGCCAAGGCGCGCAGGCGGATTTAATCTTTGTTGATTATCATCCATATACCCCGCTAACCGAAGGGAATTTACCCTGGCAAATAATCTTCGGATTTCATGAAAGTATGATTACAACAACTATTGTTGGCGGAAAAATATTGATGAATAATCGCGAATTGGTTTTTCTCGATGAAGAGAAAATTGCATTTGAGGCCAGAAAATTGGTTCCAGCGGTTTGGCAGCGATATCAAAATCAATTTGCATAAAAAATCACATTAATTAATAGTCTGGGAGGTGTTTTATGGTGGGTGGTTCTATATCACCAATGCGTATTGGTATTATTGGCGGAACAGGGAAAGAAGGGAAAGGCTTGGCCTATCGATGGGCAAAAGCCGGACATTTCGTTATGATCGGGTCGCGCCAGGTAGAAAAAGCATTGGCTGCCGCAAACGAAGTAAATGAATTACTGGGTTCTCCTGACCAGGTGCAGGGATCAGTTAATGAAGATGTGGCAGAAAAAAGTGAACTGGTAGTACTTACAGTGCCTTTCTCTGCTCATAAAGATATGTGCGCATTCATTAAACCTTTTGTAGAAGGAAAAATTGTAATTGATGTTACAGTACCTTTGGTGCCGCCAAAAGTAACCAAGGTTCAAATGCCGGCAGATGGAAGTGCAACCCAAGAGGCTCAAAAAATGTTAGGCGAAGGTGTCCAAGTGGTTGCTGCTTTCCAAAACATTTCATATGAACACCTTATCCATGATGAAGATGTGAACTGTGATGTTTTGGTTTGTGGAGGGAATAAAGAAGCCCGCGAGAAAGTAATTTCATTGGTTAAAGATGCTGGATTAACCGGATGGAATGCAGGTCCAATTGAAAATTCAGTTGTTGTTGAGGGAATGACATCGATATTGATTGGCTTGAACAAGCAATTTAACATTCAGTCAGCTGGAATTCGGATTACTGGTATTCCAACTGAATGAAATCATTAACTATTACACCGATTTCTGGGATGCCCTTGGTAAATCCAGGAGATTCAGTTTCGAGTCTCCTGACAATTGCGTTATCTGAAAATGCGATTATGCTTGAAGACGGGGATGTGATTGTTATCGCTCAAAAAATCGTCTCCAAAGCGGAAGGCCGGTTTGTTGATCTCAATACAATTGTTCCAGGTCAATACGCGGTCGATATCGCAAACAAAACTGAAAAAGATCCCCGTTTTGTTGAGCTGGTGTTGTCTGAAAGCAAGAAAGTTCTTCGAACCCGCCCAGGCACTTTGATTGTAGAGCACAAATTGGGATTTGTTTGTGCAAATGCAGGGATTGATCATTCAAACGTTCAGTCATTGGGCGGAAAACCGGAAGATTGGGTTTTATTGCTGCCCAAAGATCCTGATGCGAGTTGTCAAAAAATCAGAGAGGATTTGGAAAGCTTAACCGGCAAAAAGATCGGAGTTATGATTATTGATTCTCACGGGCGCGCCTGGCGTGTTGGAACGGTTGGTGTGGCAATCGGGATTTCTGGTTTACCAGGAATTGTGGATATGCGCGGACAAGAAGATCTTTATGGATATCAGCTGCGCGTAACGATCGTAGCGGCGTCAGATGAACTAGCTGCTGGTGCATCTTTGATGATGGGCCAGGCTGCTGAGCGAATTCCAGCCGTTCATGTACGAGGGTTTCCTTATTCATTACGCGAAGGTAGTTTTTCGGAATTAAAACGCCCAGATGAATTGGATTTGTTTCGGTAATAAGGACGTATGCCCAAAGTGATGAAAATTGTTGCGCTTGCAGGTGGCGTGGGTGGAGCAAAAATGGTGGATGGCTTGGCGCAATGCCTGCCCCCCGATTCGCTAAAAATCATCGCTAATACGGGCGATGATTTTACTCATTACGGATTGAAAATTTGTCCGGATCTTGATACGGTATGCTACACGTTGGCTGATCTGGCAAACCCAGAAACCGGGTGGGGGCGAAATGCAGAAACTTTTCAAGTTTTAGACGAGTTGACGCGAATGGGTGAGGCTCCCTGGTTTCGTCTAGGTGACCGCGACCTTGCTACTCATTTATTTCGAACAAGTAAATTAATGGATGGTATTCGCCTGACTCAGGTGATAAAAGGACTTTGCTCGGCCTGGCATATTGAATATTCCGTTTTCCCTATGTGTGACGAAGCTGTCAGCACCAAGGTGATTACCAGTGATGGGAGAATGCTCGAATTTCAGGAATACTTTGTCAAAGAATCGTGTGTTCCGTGTGTGAATCGGTTTTTGTTCGAAGGAATTGAAAAAGCAACATTAACCCCAGAAATTGAAGAAGCACTCTTTGAGTGTGAGGCAGTTATCCTTTGTCCTTCTAATCCATTTGTGAGTATTGATCCGATACTTTCAGTTCCAAGAATACGCGAATTGATCTCTACGAAAAAAGTGATAGCGATATCACCGATTATTGGCGGAAAGACGGTCAAGGGGCCTGCAGCAAAAATGTTTTTGGAATTAGGATTATCACCGACACCATTAGCGGTTGCAGACCATTTTCGAGGTATTTTGAATGGTTTTGTGATGGATAATGTTGATGAAGGATATGCTGACGAGATCAACCGCTGGGGTATAATAACTTCGACGACAAATTCGATTATGAAAGACAAACATGATCGAAAACGTCTTGCATTAGAAGTGCTTGATTTAGTGAACCAATTGTTTTAGGAGGGAATCACACCGAATGAGCCTATGGGCGATTGTACCGGTCAAACCTCTTCGTAGGGGGAAGTCGCGATTATCTGGTGTACTAACTGAAGATGAAAGAGCTGTATTGAACTACACGATGTTAGGGAATACACTAAGAACATTAACACAAGTAACAGAAATCAATCAGGTGTTGGTGGTAAGTAGAGATCCAGCAGCATTGTCATTGGCAAGAGAATATGGATCAAGAACTGTTCAAGAAGATGGTAGGCCAGGGTTAAATACAGCATTACGGCGTGCGACTGTTGTTGCAAAAATGTATGCAGCAGAAGATATCCTGGTATTGCCGGCTGATTTACCACTTGTCACCCCACGTGACATTCAGGAATTGATTAAACGAGCTGAAAAACCTCCTGTAATGGTGATTGCACCAGACCGCAGGATGGACGGTACGAATGCTTTGTATATCAGTCCAGCCGGTGATTTCGATTATCGTTTTGGGGTTGGGTCTTTTAAACACCATACCTCACAGGCGGAAAAAAAAGGGTATCGGATTGAAGTCTGCCAGATTTCTACATTTGGCCTGGATCTGGATTTACCAGAAGATTTAGAAATTCTCAAACAAATTGAATCTGTTCAAATCTAAAATAAGCTCTCTGAGAAAACTATTCATATACCCGGAGGCATAAAATGACAAACCGAATGGCACTTTATTTGCAGGACGCTCATGATTTACGCGATGGTCTAGATTATGTGCGGTACGCTGAATCAAAAGGCTTTGAAGCTGTCTGGCAGGCTGAAAGCCGATTAGTGCGGGATGCGATCGTACCAATGGCTGCTTATGCGGCTGTGACCGATCGTCTTAAGGTTGGGTCTGGTGTGATTAACAATTGGACCCGAAATATTGGCTTGCTTGCCTCGACATTTCTTACGTTAGATGACCTAGCACCTAACCGGGTAATTTGCGGGATTGGCGCATGGTGGGATCCCCTTGCAAAAAATGTTGGCATTGATCGCCGAAAACCATTAACCGCAATGCGTGAAACTGTTACGATATTAAAACGCCTGTTGAATATGGAAAGGGTGTCATTTGAAGGTGAATTCATCCATGTCAATGGGATTGAATTAGATGTTGTGCATGGAAGAAAAGAACCCCGAAATGTTCCCATAATGATTGGCGCTACAGGCGATCAAATGATGGAATTAACCGGTGAAATTGCCGATGGAGCTGTATTAAATTATTGTGTTCCACCAGAATATAACTATAAGGCACTTGAATTATTAGATAATGGTGCCAAGAAAGCCGGCCTCCGTTTTGAAGATATTGATCGACCACAATTGATTGTGTGCTCTGTGGATCATGATCATGATAAGGCGATTGATACTACCCGCGGTTTGCTCACTCAATATCTTGCTCAACAACCACATATTGCTAAAGCGTCTGGTGTTTCACCCGATGTAGTTGCTGAAATTCAATCTATTTTGGGTTGGCCTGCTACCCACTCGCAAATACAAAAAGCAAAACATCTTGTACCAGAAGAATTAATTCATAGGATTACTGCATCAGGGACACCCGATGAAGCCAGGGCAAAAGTAGCTGAGTATCAAAAGACTGGATGCACCTGCCCAATTCTTTATCCGGTTGGCGGAGATGTTAAACTTTTGATTGATACGTTTGCTCACTAGGTATGGATAAACAACCAAATTCCAAACATTGCTTCGTTTGCGGTAAAGAAAACCTAAACGGCTTATGTATGGAATTTTATGAACCAGAATCGGGGTATGTAGTTGCTCATTACACTATTCCGGAATGGTTTCAAGGTTATCCGGGTGTTGCGCATGGCGGTATTGTTGCATCCATGTTAGATGAGGTCGCAGCACGCACCATCATGCGCGGCACTCCTCCTGAGCGAATTGTTGTAACTGCGCAAATTCGAATCCGTTATAGGAAACCTGTTCCTGTAAACCAACCTTTAAGGCTTGAAGGAATTTTAACCAAGGATCGTGGTTTCGTCGCACACGCTGACAGCAAAATTTTTGATTCCGACGGGAATCTTCTGGCTGAAGCAGACGGTGTTTTTACAGATGTCACACAACGATTGGTTGATTCGGAAGCGATATCTTCTGATAATTGGACCGTTTATCCGGACGAGGAGTGAGTAAAAAATGATAACCCAGTATCACCGTCCTAAATCAATGGATGAGGCAATTAGATTATTATCAAACAACTCCCAAAAATCAATCCCATTAGGTGGGGGAACAAAAATTAGTCATTGGGATGGGGAGGATATTGCTGTTGTAGATCTTCAGTCGCTAGGATTAAGTACGGTCTCAACAGATCGTGATGGATTTCATGTTGGTGCAGTCAATACCCTTCAAAACCTACTGGAAATACCAGGTTTTCCAATTGATTTTTATGAAGCTGTTCGCAAGGAAACTAATTTTAATTTACGCCAACAATCGACCATTGCTGGTTCCATTGTAGCTTCTGATGGGAAATCACCTCTGGTTGCGGCATTAGTATCTATGGATGCTTTGCTGGTATGGAGCCCTTCAGGTAAGCAGCAAAGTGTGGGCGAATATTTATCCTTACGAAATCCTACTGAATATAGCTTTCTAATTAGTGAAATTTTAATCAAGACAAATTTAACGTTATCAATGGAATATATTGCCCGAACTCCTGGTGATCGATCTCAGCTAATTGTCGCCATTGCACGGTGGAATTCTGGCAGAACGCGCATCGCTTTAGGAGGATTTGGAAAAAATCCTATATTGGCATTTGATGGTCCGAATGCTGAAGGTGCAGAGTTTGCAGTATTAAATTCACTCTCAAACTCTGGGGATGCCTGGGCAAGCGCAGAATATCGCCAGGATGCTGCGAGCCGCTTACTTCGACGCATGCTGAATTCCGCGTAATCATTGTGCATAAGTAGACGAGGTGGTCAATGGAAATTCATATTAAATTAAATGGTGTTGCTTACAATTGGGAAGTCCTCCCAAATGATACGTTGTTGGATGTGCTTCGGCAGCGCGGAATTTTCAGTGTGAAATTTGGCGGCTGCAAACACGGCGAATGTGGTGCCTGCACAGTACTTCTTGATGGCAACCCTGTAAATTCATGCGCAATGCTAGCGGCACAAGCTGATGGGCATGAGATTATAACAATTGAAGGAATTGGCGAACATCCTGAACAGGGCTGGAAGAAAACCAGGGGATTACATCAGCTTCAGCAGGCTTTTGTTGAAAGCGGCGCAATTCAGTGCGGTTATTGTACGCCTGCTTTTATTCTTGCTGCGAAGGCCTTATTAGAAAAAAATCCTAATCCAACAGAAGCTGAAGTGCGAGAGGCTATTTCGGGTGTATTATGCCGGTGCACGGGATACTTAAAGCCAGTTCAGGCGATTATGCGGGCTGCAGCAGTTATGCGTGGAGAAATAGTTCCACCTGTTGGGGGGGATGATGCGATTAGGATGGGATTGGATTGGTCGAAGAAACCTGACCTACCCGAAACTCCCGTTCCTCAGACCGATCATGGTTCTCATTTGGCTGGCACTCAGGTCGATTTGATGCCAAAAGTACTTACAGTAGCAGCAGAACAGCCGCAAGTATTGAAACAAATAGGAAAACCCGAACCAAAAGTTGATGCAGTTAAGCTAGTACAAGGTAAACCTGCTTTTGCGGCTGATTTTGAACGACGTGATATGCTGGTCGCTAAGGTTTTGCACAGTCCTGTAGCTCACGCTCGTATTAAATCAATTGATGTTAGCAAAGCGAAGTCCCTTCCTGGAGTTGCGGCTGTGCTTACATGGAAAGATTTGCCTCGCGTTGTCTATTCTACGGCAGGGCAGTCTGATCCAATTCCTGGACCGTTAGATGCATTTTCTCTAGATAAAAAAGTCCGTTTTGTCGGTGATCGAGTTGCTTTTGTTGCAGCCGAAACAGCTGAAATTGCTGAAAAAGCGTTGAAGCTAATTGAGGTTGAATATGAAATCCTTCCAGCAATATTGGATTCAACTGAATCTATGAAGGCAGGTGCAATTCAGATTCATGATGAGCCAGAATATAAAAATTTTGCGGATTCGAATCCGTTAAAAAACCTGGCAGCTGAAATCCGAATTGATATTGGAGATATTGAGAAAGGGTTTGAGGAAGCAGATCGGATTTTTGAGGCAGAATATGAAGTTCCAAAAGTTCAACAGGCACATATCGAGCCGCATGTTGTTGTAACCTATTGGGATGAAGACGATCGATTGGTTATACGGACAAGCACTCAGGTTCCATTCCATGTTCGCAGAATGCTTGCTCCAGTATTAAATCTGCCGGTGAAACGAATCCGAGTAATTAAACCACGAGTCGGTGGCGGATTTGGCGGCAAGCAAGAAGTGCTAATTGAGGATGTTGCTGGTCACCTAACAATCGCTACCGGAAAGCCAGTCATTTATGAATATGATCGAGAGGAAGAGTTTATCGCTTCTCGGTCACGCCACCCAATGAAAATAAAATTAAAAACTGGGGTTAAATTAGACGGAACGATTACAGCGAACGAAATGTATGCGCTGAGTGATACGGGTGCTTACGGTTGTCATGCACTAACTGTTACTGGAAATACAGGTCACAAAGCTATGGCGCTTTATGTGGGTGATGGTAAGTACCGCAAATCACCCAATATCCGTTTTTATGCTGATGTTGTTTACACCAACACACCTCCTTCAGGCGCATATCGAGGGTATGGCGTTCCCCAAGGGTATTGGGCAGTTGAACGGCAAATGGAAAATATCGCCAGGGAACTCGGGTTGGATCCAATTACATTCCGATTAAAGAATGCGATTCGGTCTGGCGAATTGCATCCCTTTAGCACCGCTTGGAGCGAAGGACGAGAACCACGCCCTGAAATCATCCATACGGTTGGCTTGGAGGAATGCGTAATCCAGGGTAAGGCTGCGATTGGTTGGGATCAAAAATTTGGTAATCAGGAATGGCATCAAGTGCCTGGTAAACCACATCTCCGTAAAGGTATTGGTATTGCAACAGTGATGCAGGGGACAGCAATACCATATCTGGATATGGGCGGGGCTACCATCAAAATGAATGATGATGGATCGTTTAATTTAATGGTAGGGGCTACTGACCTGGGCACGGGATCAGATACTGTTCTTGCACAAATGGCTGCCGAGATTCTTGGTGTACCAGTAGAAGATATATTGGTTTATTCTTCCGATACGGATTTTACACCATTTGATAAGGGCGCTTATGCTTCCAGTACGACCTATATCTCTGGCGCAGCGGTTGTTAAAGCTACTGAGCAAGCCGCAGAAAGAATTCGAATTCGTGCTGCACGAATGTTAAATTCTTCGGTTGAAGAAATTATCCTGGTTGATCGAATGGCTGTTGCACAAAATGGACAACAAATTTCATTATCAGCAATTGCCCTCGATGCATTGCATCACAACGATCAAGAACAAATCATGGGTATTGGGTCGTATTATTCACAATCTTCGCCGCCTCCTTTTGCTGCCCAATTTGCAGAAGTTACAGTGGACATCGAAACCGGTGTTGTCGTAGTCGATCAATTAATCATGGCTGTTGATTCCGGCGTGATCGTTAACCCGATTACGGCTTCTGGTCAAATTGAGGGCGGGATGACACAGGCATTGGGATATGCGGTTTGTGAAGAAATGGTGTATGATGAAAAAGGTCAGGCACGTGAAAAAGATTTTGTAGATTATCACATTTTCCGCGCAGATGAAATGCCTCAATTGCAAACCATTTTTATCCAAACATACGAACCAACTCATCCTTTTGGTGTAAAAGCAGTTGCAGAAATTCCGATGGATGGAGTAGCGCCTGCGGTGGCAAATGCAATTTATGATGCTTGCGGTGCGAAATTGACTGTGAATCCTGCCACACCTGAACGGGTCTGGCGGTCAATTCACGGAAAATAAGGGTTCTGAACAGCAATCTGGAGCTTCTTTGATGAGTATTTATCAAGCGATTGCCGACCTTGAAAAGAGGGGTGAGGCAGGAGTTTTGTGCACAATTATTTCAAGCCGTGGTTCAACTCCTCGCCACGAGGGCAGTAAAATGCTCGTTTTTGCAAACGGGACATTTATTGGAACAGTTGGCGGTGGTGAGGTTGAAAACCGTGTATATCAAGCTGCACTCGATGCCCTGAAAGATGGAAAAAACCGGTTGTTGAAATATAATATGGTTGATCCTTCTATTGGTGATCCAGGTGTTTGTGGAGGACAGTTGGAAATTTACGTGGACCCAATCTTGCCTAAACCAACCATCGTGGTTATTGGTGGTGGACATGTTGGAAAAGCGGTTGTTCATCTGGCGAAGTGGTTGGGGTTTTCGGTTGCAGTCTCCGACGATCGGCCTGATTTTTGCACTAAAGAAGCAAACCCAGAAGCTGACGCTTTTTACCTTACTCCAATGTCTGATTTGCCTAAGCACCTAAATATCACT
>JAJUJY010000146.1 GCA_029265085.1 Chloroflexota bacterium | reverse complement strand
ACAACTAGTTGATGAATATATTTATTTCTACAACTATGAACGGATACAATTGAAAACAAAACAGACACCCTACCAGGTAAGGTGTCTGTCCAGTTAGTGAGGCTGCTTTCTTTTTCTGTCTACCCGTTGGGGTGCACTTCATTGCGAAGCCCATTTTATTTATTGCCGTTGATAAAACCGGTTATATAGTTTGCTGAACTCAAAAATTTGTTTGATATAGGTGCGGGTTTCCCCAAAACGAACCGTCTCTAAAAACAAATCCGGGTCATTACCTGAAAGAGCATACCAAATGGAGGCGTTACCAGGACCGCCATTATAGGCAGCTAGGGCAACATATAAATTCCCGTCAAACAGATCACGCAAATTTGCCAGGTATCGTGAACCCATTGGGATGCTGACTTGAGGATTATCCAGATCTTCCGGTGAAAAATTTTCTGGAAATCCATACTTGGATGCCAGGTCCTGGCCGGTAGCTGGCATAATTTGCATCAATCCTCGAGCGCCGGCTGAACTCTGGATAAAGCTTTCGAAGAAACTCTCCTGCCTGATTACACTCAAGAGGAGTAATGGATGAAGATTGTGATCTTGACTGGTAGAGAGAACAAGATCTTTATAATAAATTCCAAATCGGACGTGATTAAAGTAAATAGGCGCGTCTAATGTTGCCAGGTCTGACATACCCGCCAGTGACAGGATTTGCCGGCTGGCAAAAATTGCTGGCCGAACCATATCCAGGTCTAACATCGCGTTCATAAACCGGTACAGCAGAACAGGATCGTATTCGATTTCCTTGCGTAATCCTTCGAAGGTGTCTCTGGCATCTATATACATGGATAACTCCCAGTATGCATAGCCGCGCTGATACAGCGGGTGATCCGATAGACTATCCAAACTGGAAAGATCAGTAGATGGATCCACTGAAAAGGTTGTTCGAAGCCATTCTTCAGCTTCTGCTTTTTCCGAGGGAATATTAATACCAAGATCGTAAATTGCAGGTGGCGCGAAAGGCGGTTGGTTATTTAATAATTCAATGGAACGCTCGCTATAATACCCGGTTGGGTCTTTTTGTGAGGCTTGTTCCCAATAGGATTTAGCAGATTCTGCGTCGCCAAGGATCTGGTGAATTTTGCCGATCCATAATAATGCAGCAGATTGGTCTGTCAACGAATCGGCTAAAACCAACATTCTTTGGAATGTGACCAGAGCATCGTTGTAATTTGTGAGACGATATAAAGTAATACCAGATAAAAATAATCCCGGAAGGGCAAATTCTGAAGCAGGATATTCATCGATGAGCCTTGCCCAGGTTTGAGCGGCCGATAATAAATTGTTCCCTCTTTCCAAAATTCTGGCTGCTTCATAAAGATAGGTTGGTGCTTCATTGGCGGTTGGCGTCAGAGCAACAAAATCGAGCAGTGTTTTTGCAGCGGAATCATAGCGATCCAGGTAAGCCCACTGCGTATAGGCAATTTCGTCCCAGGCGTTCGAGTAGAACCGGTCATTGGGGTGGTCTTGGATGAGTGCGCGCCATTCTGAAAGCGCAACTTCATAATCACCCAATGCTCTCATTGAGAGACCTCGATAATAATGAGCGGTTCCATCGTGATCTGGGGCGCTGTTGATATACCGGCTAAATGCTTCTGCCGCAAGACTGTACTGGCCAGCAAAATAGTCCACTAATCCGCGATCTAACTCACTGACAGGCTGATTGTTATTAACTAATTCAACCAATCCAGAATAGGTATCATAACTACGCGGATAATTTTTCACGGAATCTTGAAAACGGGCATACGCCTGCTCGGTTTCACCCAGTCCAAGATAGATTTGTCCTAACAATAAATTGACTTGGGCTTTTGTGAAATCATTGGTAGTGGAATTGTAGATATCCAGATACTGTTTTACTGCATTACTGGTATCGCCTTGAAGCGCGAAAGCCTGCCCGATTTTTACCTGGAGCTGGGTTGTGTCACGATTGTTTATCGCTTGAATAGCCGCCTGATATGCACTAATTGCTTCGGAATATTGACCGGCAGCGAAAAGTGCATCCCCCCGAAGGGTTTGAATTACATCAGTTAATAAGCCTGAACTACGATCGATGTATTGCTGGTAAGCTTCCGCGGCTTCTGCCGGCTGGCCAACCGCATCCAGACATCGCCCCAGGTAATAATATGCATTTGTCTGTGATGGGTTTTCAGGCATTTCAAACAGCAATGATTTAAATGTGGTAATCGCGTTTTCATAATTGGCCATGAGGTAGTAAGCCTGCCCAATCCCTAACAATGCAGCAGCCTGGACCTCTGTATCGTTAGAATTTGCTGCCGCAGCTTTGAATGTGTCAATCGCTGCATTGAAATCCCCCTGGGTAAGCTGGACCTCTCCTTGTTTAATTCGCAAACCAGGTGTTGGGGTAGCCGTAGGAGCAGGAGTAGGAGGGATCTGTTGGGTTGGTTCGGACACAAGTAGTTCAGCGTTCGTGGGTGTTGTCTGATTAGCTGGATTTTGAGCTGCTGGAAGATTACAACCCGAGATGACCAGGCTGATCAATAAAAATAAATTGACAAGGATTCGTATTCGTCGCATTGTTGCCTTATACCGAAGGATCAAAAAAGTGTCAATACTTTGACAAACTGGTCAAAGCAGATTAAACTATGATGGTATAATTTGCACGCTCTCATTTGAGGGCGTGCATTGATGTTGTCTATTGTATCCTAAGTATAAGGCTTTTCGATGACGATTGTTTGTACAGGTTCCATTGCTTTTGATTATTTGATGACTTTCCCCGGATACTTCCGGGATCATATCATGCCAGACCATCTGGATTCGATCAGTTTATCGTTTTTGGTGGATACGATGGTCCGCCAGCGGGGTGGTGTGGCTCCAAATATCGCTTATACCCTTGCGTTATTGGGTGATCATCCTCAGGTTTTCGGAACAGTTGGGGAAGATTTCAGCGATTATCGGGGTTGGCTAGAACAGGCGGGTGTGGACACGCAGTATGTAAAAGTTATTCCTGGTGTCTTTACCGCTTCGTTTTTTGCTAACACGGATAAGGCAAATAACCAAATTTGCAGTTTTTATTCTGGGGCAATGGCTTATGCAAGCCAATTAAGTTTAAAAATCTTTGAAAATGCCCATCCCAAGCTTGTGGTGATTTCTCCTAATGATCCAAAGGCAATGGATCAATATGTGGCAGAATGCAAAGCGATGGGATTGCCATATCTGTATGATCCCAGCCAACAAATCGCCCGGGTGAGTGGTGAAGAATTAGCCCGCGGCGTTGATGGCGCATTTAGCTTATTTGTCAATGATTATGAATTTGAACTACTTCAAAAGCACACTGGTTTTTCTGCAGACCAAATTATAAAGTTGGTAAAACTGGTGGTTGTAACCCGCGGTGCGGATGGAGCCGATATATATGTGGATGGCAAGAATATCCACGTACCTGTTGTGCCGCCGATGGCGATCATTGATCCCACCGGAGTTGGTGATGCATTCCGGGGTGGTTTTTTGCGCGGTTATGAATTAGGTTTGGATTGGGAGATTTGTGGAAAGATGGGTTCTCTGTCTGCTGCTTATGTTTTGGAACAGCGCGGAACCCAATCTCACCAATACACTCCGGCTGAGTTTGTTTCTCGTTTCCGGCAACATTTCGATGACCAGGGCGCTTTAGATGCCTTGCTAACAGTATCCTGATCTGGTTTTTGGAGGATTTGAATGTCAAATTATGATGTAAAAGATTTGAAACTGGCTGAGGGTGGGCGCCGCCGTATCGAATGGGCCGCTCGTGAAATGCCGGTCCTGCGGTTAATCCGCGAACGTTTCGAGAAGGAACGCCCGTTTGAGGGTATCCGGATGTCCGCTTGTTTGCATGTTACCACTGAAACGGCCAACTTAATGCAAACATTGCAGGCGGGTGGTGCTGATGTGGTCTTGACCGCCTCAAATCCGCTCTCTACGCAGGATGATGTTGCGGCATCTTTGATTACCCATTCAGAGATTCCCGTTTTTGCGATCAAAGGTGAAGATAATGTAGTGTATTACAAACACCTGCGCGCAGCTCTGGATCACAAACCGCACTTAACCATGGATGATGGTGCAGATTTGGTCAGCACCATTCACAAAGAACGCCGTGAATTATTATCCACGATTATCGGCGGTACCGAAGAAACCACCACAGGCGTAATTCGTTTGCGCGCAATGGCCGCGGATAAAGCTTTAAACTTCCCGGTGATTGCTGTCAATGACGCCATGACCAAGCATTTCTTTGACAATCGCTACGGCACAGGCCAATCGACCATTGATGGTATCATTCGCGCAACCAATATTTTGTTGGCTGGCAAGGTGTTTGTTGTTGCCGGCTATGGCTGGTGCGGCCGCGGTCTGGCGATGCGTGCCCGCGGTATGGGCGCGAATGTGGTTGTCACCGAAATTGATCCACTGAAAGCTTTGGAAGCCGTGATGGATGGCTACCGGGTGATGCCGATGGAAGAAGCCGCTAAGATTGGCGATGTGTTCTGCACCTTAACTGGCGACTTGAATGTTTTGGATCGCAAACATTTTGAGGTGATGAAGAGCGGCGCCATTGTTTCTAACTCCGGCCACTTCAATGTTGAAATTAATATTCCGGCATTGGAATCGATGTCGAAAGCTAAACGTCTTGTCCGGCCTTTTGTTGAACAGTATGAACTTCAAGATGGCCGTTCAATTTTCTTGCTGGGTGAAGGCCGCTTAATAAACCTGGCATCGGCTGAGGGTCACCCGGCCAGTGTTATGGATATGTCCTTTGCAAATCAGGCCTTATCTGCAGAATATATGGTTAAACATGCCGCAGAGCTTGAAAAGACCGTCTATTCCGTGCCCGCAGATATTGATAACGAGATCGCTCGCTTGAAATTGGCAGCGATGGGTGTCCAGATTGATGAACTCACTCCAGAACAGGTCAATTACCTGAATTCTTGGGAAGAAGGTACCTAAATCTAGCTGTCCAGATTGATTACGAGGCGAGGTGAGATGGTTTTCTCTCACTCGCCTCGTTTGTCGTTTTACAATAAATTCACTATTGGTTAGCCTATGAAACACAAGATTTTTATTATTTCGATTTTTGTTTTGTTCATGATCTCGATAACCGCTTGCGGCGGCAGCACTTCAATCCAACCGACTGAAACGTCAATTCCAGTCTTACCCACCGAAACGGAAACCCCGGCACCAACCGCCACAGCCACGCTTGAACCTACCGCAACGGAGATCCCTTCTCCAACACCTAGTGCAACAATTACTCTGACCCCGACTCCATTGGCAGACTTTCCGAATGCGCGGATGATCTCTGTGGAAAAGCGGGCAAACGGGTTGACGGTTATCTTTGAAATATCGGGTATTCAACAAGCATATGGTGTGAAAATTAACGACAAAGACTACCAATGCAGCTTTGAGCCGCAGTATCCCAACCGGTTATTCTGTTTTGGACCAACTTTTGCAATCGGAACAATTGATTTGCAATTCTACTCACAGGTTAACCCGGCAGAGGTCGTATATCAAAGCAGCTATGCTGTGCCTGGATTTGTGTATCCAACCGAAATTCCCCTTGGTGATCCAACTACATGGTGTCCTTTACGCGGCCAAGACATTCAATGTGAAACCGAGGTCCGTTTAGACCTTGATGGAAAGCGTTGTATTGTCAGTACCTGTTTTGATGCATGTGGATATTATTATAGTATTCACACCTGCCCAGATGGGTCCAAAGCGACTATTCCTTAAATCGCAAAGGAATTAATCATGAAACTGCCTGGCGATCTGACCAGGCAGTTTTTTATTAATTATCATAAATGACAGCCATATTTCCGAGAACCCCCCAGGATACAAGGAAATCATCAGTACTGCGCCAATAAACCATTGCACCATCCAGGATTGTTACACCATATGGATCATATCCAATGACAATAACTGTATGTTCATTGGGTGCGACAAGGACTTCATTACCGGCTGAAGTTGTATAAGTAGTTGACCAGCCGCGTGTAATCCCATAAATGATCCAGGCGATGACCGGATCCCCTTGGTTTAATTCTTGTTTGAGGTCATCAAAAGAGTATCCGTAGCGTTCTACGGCAGGTAATCCATATGCTCTCAGATGAGCAGCAATAGGGGCGGCGTGTACGCCGTAGGAATTTGGTGGTATCTGCCCAGAAAAATCATTATACCCTCCAACGAACCCGATATTGGGGTCGTCAGAAGTAGGTAATCCGTATAAAAATTCTAATTCATCAATTTGAGTCCCAAAATATCTCGCCCAATCCACAGAGGATCTGGATTCGCAATCCAACATAAAGGTTTGTGGAAAACCATAAATACCTTGAATTAAGACTGAATCAGAAGAAGGAGGTTCTGGTGGAGGGGGCTCGGTTGGCTCTGGAGTAGCGGTTGGAACGGGAGTCTCAGTTGGTAGTGGTGTAGGACTTGGAATTGGAGTAGGGGTTGAGGTTGGCAGGGGTTGAAAAGGGGTTGCAGTAATGGTAGGGTTATCTACTGCAATAATCAATATCTTCGTGGGGGTAGGCTGGGTATCCTGGGGGACAATTTGGCTAATAATTTGTTCGAGTTGGCTGTTCCATCCGTTGGCCGCCGGAGTAAAGGTTACCAGGTATATAAATGCGCCTAATGTAATCAGGGTAATAAATAAAAAGATAATCCAAACCACCAAAAGAGAGGCGTTCGTTGTGCGGCTGGGATTTTTAATATCTGGTTTCATTTCAGGGTGTTGGCTCAATTGTTTGTTCGGGAACTTGAAATTTTATAAATATTGGATCTCCAAAGGGATTATCGTCAGGTGAGAAAGCCTGCCAGGCGCTGTTGTAATTACCTGGTTCAAGTGGCGATTGGAACAATATCCGAATTACAAGATTTGTGCCAGAACGGGCAGGATATAAAGCCTGTTCGGGGTTTGATCCGAGGATATCTCCTGCAATCAAACGCAAGGTATATCCCGCCCCCCAATTGCAGGTACCGCTATTTTTAACTTCCCACCGCTTGTCCATTGATGCTCCAGGCTGAATAACACTACCATCCGGGATAGTCAAATCGGTTTGAAATGTCAGGTTATTCTCGCAGCTCGTTGAAGATGTGGAAACGGCGGTTGGTTCGGTGTTTTGAATGGGCTGAAATGTTTGTGTTGGCGATGGAGGAACGAAGGCAGTACCGGCGATTTCTTGCGGTACTGCCCGTTGAGTGATCGAAAATGAACAGCCCTGGGCAATTAGCACCAGGGCTTGGACTGCGATCAGTAAGAATAATTTACTTCGTTGGGTTGATGGTTTCATCCTGGTTGTACAGGGAAAACTAAATTTCTTCTTCGTAGCCCTCGTCATCCCCTTCACCAGAAATCGCTAAAGGAATCTCTCCACCGATAGCGCGCTGGCGCACAGCAGCTTCGATTTCTTTGGCTAATTCAGGGGTTTGCCGTAAGAATTCCTTGGCATTTTCTCGCCCTTGACCTAACCGGACGTCACCATAGGAGAAGAAAGCACCACGTTTTGTCACAATTTCTAGCTCGGTTGCCAGGTCTAGAATATCTCCCATTTTGGAGATACCCTCATTGTACATGATATCAAATTCTGCGGTACGGAAAGGCGCTGCAACTTTATTTTTAACAACACGCACACGGACGCGGTTACCAATAATTTCTTGCCCAACCTTGATGGATTGAATGCGGCGAATGTCCAGGCGAACGGATGCATAAAATTTTAATGCTAATCCACCTGGGGTTGTTTCCGGGTTTCCAAACATAACCCCAATTTTTTGGCGAAGCTGATTCGTAAAGAATACGGCTGTTTTGGTTTGATTAATCGCGCCAGATAATTTCCGCAAGGCTTGAGACATCAGGCGGGCTTGCATACCCATTGAGGCGTCGCCCATATCACCCTCAATTTCATTTCGAGGAACGAGGGCTGCGACGGAGTCAATCACTACAATATCTACTGCGCCTGAGCGAACGAGTGTCTCGGCAATTTCCAGTGCTTGTTCACCGGTATCAGGTTGAGAAACCAAAAGGTTGTTGATGTCAACGCCCAGGCGGGCGGCGTAGGTTGGATCAAGCGCATGCTCCATATCTACATAAGCTGCCATTCCACCTAATTTTTGCGCTTCAGCAACAACATGCAAGCAGATGGTCGTCTTTCCGGAGGATTCCGGACCATAAATTTCTGTGATTCGTCCGCGAGGAATACCGCCCACCCCTAATGCAATATCGAGTGATAATGAACCAGTTGGAATTGCTTCTACAGCAAGGTGATGTGCTTCACCCATACGCATGATTGAACCTTCTCCATACCGTTTGATAATATCGCCCAAAGCTTTATCGAGTACTGCACGGCGAGCATCTTCCATGTTTGAGGAGGCTGCGGGTAAAGGCTGGGAAGCCGAACTGGAGGATTTACGGGCCATTACTGATCTCCTTATCTTATTCTGCAATTAACAAATTATATCCAAAATTCATGTTTGGGAACAATTCTAGAAACATTAAAACTATTATAGTACAAATGTTCAATTGGTCAAGTGTTTCTTTGCTTTTTTGAAAGTTCATGGAAAAACCCTTGACATATACAAGAATTCGGGAATAGAATCTTTTCATTGTTTTGAGGATGTCTTTACAATTGAATACCGGAGAAATAGCGGCTGAATCTCATAACTTGAGATTACGAGGTGGAGGTTCCTCTCTGCGAAGAGAGTGCTAACCCTGACGAGAAAAATCAGGGAAAAATCGAAAGATCAGCGGATGCCTCTGGAGCATGGTCACAGGCTCCTTTCTCCCTTCCGGAAGAAGTGTGAAACGAAAAGCAACCGGTGACGGTTGTGCCAGGTGAACCACAGTGATCAGGAAATGCCTCTACAGGCAGAACCTGCTTTTTGTTATATGGAAGGGCTGCATCCAAATTTTTTCTCAATCGGGGCATGCCCAGGCATGCCCTTATTTATTTAAGCCAATGGAGGTAAAGATGGATCACAAAGAGTTATTAGAGCGAGTTAAAGCGGATGGTGTGAAATTTATTTCATACCAATTCACTGACGTATTGGGTGTTGTAAAAAGCGTGGATGCACCTGTTCACCAGCTAGCAGGAGCGCTTGAAAATGGTGTCTGGTTTGACGGATCATCGGTAGAAGGATTTGCCCGCATTCAAGAAAGCGATATGCATTTAAAAATTGACCCGGATACATACACTGTTCTTCCATGGACGCCAGTTGAAATGCGCCGTGCGCGGGTTATTTGTGATATTTTTCAGATGGATGGTTCTCCGTTCCCGGCAGATCCGCGCGGGATGTTAAAACGCGCGCTCGAAAAAGTGAAAGCGCGTGGTTGGGTATTTAACGTTGGACCTGAACCAGAATTTTTCTTGTTTAAGCGAAATGGTTCAGATACGATTCATCCTGTCCCTCATGATGTTGGCGGATATTTTGATTTTTCACCCAGTGACGAGGCTGTGCGGGTGCGTACCGAATTAATGGATGCTTTGTGGTCGATGGGGTTGGAAATTGAGGTTGGACACCATGAAGTGGCTTTAGGCCAGCATGAAATCGATTTCCGATTCGCTGACGCACTTCGTACAGCGGATAATGTATTGACCTTGAAATATACGGTCAAAGCTATTGCTGCACAACACGGCCTGGTTGCTTCATTCATGCCAAAACCGATTTTTGGGATCAATGGCTCTGGAATGCATTGTCACCAATCGTTATCAGATTTTAATGGCAACAATTTGTTCTATGATCCAACGGATGAATTTTTGCTGTCCAAACTGGCCTATGGATTTATCGCGGGTCAATTAGCGCATGCTCGAGGTCTGGCAGGGGTGGTTGCACCTTCGGTCAATTCATACAAGCGACTTGTTCCGGGATATGAAGCACCCGTTTATGTAGGTTGGGCGCAAATGAACCGCTCTGCATTAATTCGTATTCCGCGTTTCAATGCCGGCATGTCGAAAGCGACTCGGGCGGAACTTCGCTGTCCGGATCCTTCCTGCAATCCTTACCTCGCTTTTGCCTGTATGCTTGAAGCAGCTTTAGATGGCATTGATCATAATTTGCCATTATCCAAGCCATTAAACCAGATCAATGTATATGAATTGTCTAAAGCAGAACGTGAAGAGCTTGGCGTTAAAGAGTTGCCCGGTTCATTATATGAGGCAATGGAAGAGCTGGATCGTGATGCTGTTTTAACCTCTGCCTTTACCCCACAGCTTTATGATGCCTACCGCCGGGCAAAACTGGCTGAGTGGGATGAGTTCCGGATTCGTGTTACCGATTGGGAATTGACAAAATTCCTGGAGACTGCATAATTTTGTTGTCGTAAAACTAGCCTGGCAGTTGATCTCCCAGGCTAGTTTTTTT